>JAHDGT010000097.1 GCA_020631675.1 Bacteroidota bacterium | reverse complement strand
AAAAAAGGGCGACCTCTTTGGTGGAGGTCGCCCTTTTGGGTTTGGAGCATTGTCCTTGTTTTTAGCTGCTCTTATCTGGTGAGGAGGACGTTGCCCTTTATGGGTACTTGGACGCCATCGGCGAAGGTGATGGTGCCGTAGAAGACGTAGACGCCGAGTTCAGCGATTTTGTTGTTCTTCATGTAGCTACCGTCCCAGCCGTCGGTGGTTTGACCGTTGACGATCTCGTAGGTTCTGACACCCCAGCGGTCGTAGATCGCCATGTCTACACTGACGATGTTGATGCCTGTTGGGTGGAAGGTGTCGTTGACGCCATCGCCATTCGGGGAGAAGGCGTTGGGGATCAGTACGGTATTCGGCAATAGGATGTTGACGGTTACTTCGTCGGTGGCGATACAGCCGTATTCGTCGGTGGCGGTTACAGTGTAGGTGGTGGTTTCCGCAGGGCTGACCGTTGGGCTTTGCTCTGTTGAACCATCTATCGCGCCGCCTTCCCACTCGTATGTGATCGCACCGGATAAACCGGAAACAGCTTCTGTGGTGAGTATCACATCCGCACCGATCAGTACGGTTTGATCCGCGATGGTATTGACCACCATTGACGAGATCTGTACGCTGGAGCTAAAGCTGTCTGAGCAATCGCCATCTACTATGGTGAGTAGGATGGTTTCAGTGCCAGCGGTATTGTAGGAGATGTCGAACGGACCTTCTCCTGTTTGTGTACCTGCTGAGCCGAAGTCCCAGTTCAAAGTAGCTGTCGCACTTGCTGTGCCTGTGAAGCTCACGGTGATCAGATCATCCACGCACACTATTTCTGGTGTGGCGGTGAAGGTGGCTACGGGCTGTGGCGTGACATCGATCTGTACTTGCTCGGTGTAGATGCAGCCAACATCATCGGTATAGGTGTAAACGATGGTGTAAGTACCCACGGCTAAGCTGCTTGGGTCGAATACCGTTGCAGGATCACCATCAATGGTGAAGGCACCGCCTGTTGGTGTGGCTGCTAAGGTGACTGCTGCTGTTCCTTCGCAATAAGAAGGCACTAAGCCTGTGATCGTCAGGGTCAGATCGGGGCAATCTAAGGCAACACAGTCGGCAGTGCCGGCAGGGCTGTTACCGCAGATGCCTGTATTGAGTGCTACTACACTTAGGTTCACTTCGTCTCCTAAGCTCAAGCCATCAACGGTCAGGTCTGTTGCTGCGCCAATGTCTGTAACTGTAGTGCCATCAGGCAAGGTGTAGGTCCACTCGAATTCACCTGGTGTCATGCTGCCCCAGTTCATTGTCCATTCAAAGCTGACGGATTCTAAAGTACTGCTGACGCAGTTCACAACTGGTGCCTCTAAAGGCATTTCAATGCTGATGGTCTGCGTGACTTCTGTTGAAGTACAGCCGTTTTCAGAAACAGTCAGGGTAACTGTTTTCACGCCTTCTGTATCCCAGCTCACATCATGTGGACCTTGACCTGTACCCGGTGTAGCCGTTCCGCCATCGAAATCCCAAGTATAAGTCGCCGCGCCACTTGCCGTACCTGTGTACTCGATGGTCGTAGTAGAACCATCAATACAAAGATCCGTATCGGCAATGGTGAAGTCGGCAGTAGGAACCGCGAATACATCAATGGAGATGCTGGTGGTATAATCACAATCAGAAGCTACATCTGTATAGTCGTAGGTCAGAATGTGTGTGCCTACGCCAGCAAGTGCGGGATCGAAGGTATCTGTTCCTGTTACGCCATCACCACTTAAAGTACCACCAACTGGATCCAAGACCAGTACGATCGGTGTCACATCAATACAGTAAGCTGCATCAGCTCCGGTGATGGTCGGTGTAATGTCCGGGCAATCCAAAGCGGTACAATCCGCGATGCCTGGCTCGCTATTGCCACATGGTGGAGGACCTAAGGCGATCACGCTAATGTCCACCAAGTCATTAATAGCTAAGCCTGTTACACTAAGGTTCGTATCTGAAGTAGTTTCGGTTACAGGATCCACACCATTGACCGTATAAGTTACTTCATAATCTGTTGCGCCATCTACTGCGCCCCATTCAAAATCAACACTGCTGGTGGTACTTCCCGTACAGTTCACCAATGGCGTAGTCAATGGCTCGAACACCTCGATGGTCGTGCTTGCTTCATTGCTCACACAGCCATTCTGAGTGACCGTCAGTGTGATGGTCTTCGTACCCGCAGTGGTCCAAGAAATATTGTGTGGGCCTTCACCCGTACCCGGAGCTACATCACCACCATCAAAATCCCACGCATAAGTAGCAGTTGCGATAGCTGTGCCCGTAAAGGTCACTACGGCTTCGCTACTGCCATCAATACAGATGTCGGTCAGGTCAATAGCAATATCCGCCACAGGAACTTCAAATACGGTAATGGAAATGCTGTTGCTGTATTCACAATCTGTAGCAGCATCCGTGTATGTATAAGTGATCAAGTTAGCACCTAGGTCGGCAGCAGCAGGATCAAAAGTATCTCCTGTAACCCCCGTACCAGAGAAGGTACCACCTACTGGTGTAGCCACTAAAGTGAATGCTGTCACATCCGCACAGAATTCCACCTCCGCTTGATCGATGACCACATCTACTGTTGGGCAATCTAAGGCGGTACAATCGGCAGTACCAGGATCACTGTTACCACAAGCACCGCTGCTGAGTGCGATCACGGTGATGTTCACCTCATCGCCTACACTTAATCCATCCACCATGAAGTTGGTGTCTGTTGTATTATCAGCTGTTGCTGCGCCTGCGTTGATGGTGTAGCTGATGTCGTAGCTTTCCGCACCGACGATCGCCGCCCATTCAAAGGTGACGCTTTCTGTGGTGCTTTCGATACAGTTCACGACAGGTGTCAATAATGGCTCGAATAAGTTCACAGCTAAAGAGAAAGGCTCGGATACACAATCGTTCTCCGTCACGGTCAAACTGATGTTGACCTCACCCGTTCCACCGTCAAATACTAATATCGGAGCTGTATCAGTACCAGAGTTGATGCCACCTGCGAAATCCCAAGCGTAAGTCGCATCAGCACCAGCCGTACCATCAAAAGTCACATTCAGTTCCGTTGTGCCATCCGCACAAAGGTCGCCTGCCGATAAAGTAAAGCTGGCAACAGGAACCGCATTGACAGTGATGGTGTGGGTATTGCTGTATTCACAATCGCTTGCCGCATCAATGTAGGTATAGGTCAATACATTCGCCCCTAAGTCTGCTAAGGCAGGATCAAAAGTATCTCCTACGATCGCAGGGCTACCGGACCAAGTACCGCCCTCAGGCGTGGCCAGCAGTGGGAAGGCGACCACATCCGCGCAAAGCTCCTCTTCGGAGTTGGAGATCACGACCGTCACATCCGGACAATCTTCAGCGATACAAGTGACCTGTGCGGGATCGCTATTGCCACAAGGAGGAGGGCCGATCGCGATCACTTCCAGTGTTACTTCGTCTCCTACACTCAAGCCATCTACTAATAAAGTAAGATCCGTGGTGGTTTCCGTAGTAATGGCTCCACCCATGATGCTGTAGTTCAATTCATATTCTGTAGCACCGTCAACGGCTTCCCAGTTGAAAGTCACACTCTCCGTAGTACTTGTACCACAAGTCAGTACAGGTGTGGCTAATGGCTCACTAACTGCGATCGTATTGGCCACTTCGGCAGAAGTACAAGCGTTTTCAGTTACGCTTAGCGTTACGGTATAATCACCTGCTGTAGGAAAGCTCAATTCGTAAGGTCCAGCATCCGCACCACTCACTACCGTAGCACCAGCGAAATCCCAATTGTAAGTCGCATCCGCGCCGGCTGTACCGGTATAGGTCGCCGTTACATTGCCATCCGCTGTACAGAGTTCTGTAGGCAGCGTGAAATCAGCAGTTGGAATAGCAAAGATGTTGATCGTTGTGTTTTGTGTGAATTCACAGCCTTCTTCTGTAAAGGTGTAGATCACGGTATGGCTACCTAGTCCCGCATCATCCGGCGAGAAGGTGCCATTAGCAGGGTCTATAATACCTGGACCGCTCCACTCTCCTACTCCTGTACCCGCACCATCCGTGACTGTAACCACTAAATCAAAGGATCCAGTTTCTGTCAAGCAGATGTCGCTCACTGGATCGATCACGATTGTTGGTGTTGGGCAATCTTGTGCTGTACAAGTATTCGTCGCCGTCACATTCGGACAGCTATTCGGGCTAAGTGCTTCTACGGTTATTGTGGACATATCACCTGGTACTAAGCCATCTACCAGATAACTATTACCATCTGGTGTAACCTCTGTTCCGTCTACTGTAACGATATAGCCAGTTGCTTCAGGCAGTTCATTCCAAGTGAAGGTGATGTCATTCGTAGTAGTGGTACAATTGATGATGATGTCCCCCATAGGAGAATCAACCGTAACGGTTTGTGTATTGACTTCTGACAAACAGCCATCCAGATCAACTTGTAGGGTGATGGTTTTATCACCCGGGGTGTCCCAGCTGATCTCATGTGGACCAGGACCAGTAACAGCAGCAGGCGTCCCCCCATTGAAGTTCCAATCGAAGTCAGCGCTTATAGGTGCAGTACCTGTATACTCAATCGTACTCGTACTACTACCATCCAAGCAAATCGGAGAAACAACAGTAAAGTCGGCTGTAGGAGACGCCAGTACTTGAATCAAGTCCGTTTGCGTATCTCCACAGAAGGCATCACCAGCGGTGTAGGTCACGAAATAAGCACCCGCACCTAAAGCAGCAGGATCAAAAGTATCCGCTGCTGTGCCATCAATATCCCAAGTACCGTTTGTTGTCGCACTTAGGTTCAATAAGTCATTTAGCGGGAAAGCAGGCGCATCATCACACATAGCTGCGGGAGGCGTAAAGTCAGCCACTCCAGATTCACCGATGGTGACCGTATTGGTCAATAGATCCTGACAATCAGCCGGACCTACGGTATAGGTGATATCGAAAGTTCCCGCACCTAAAGCACCAGGGTCTAATTCAGCCAGTACCGTTCCATCCGCTAAGGTGAAGGTACCTCCTGGTGTAGTGCTTGGAGAGAAGAAATCCGCGAAGTTCGCGATCAATCCGTCCGTACAAAGCACAGGTGGCGCGCCCCAAGTCGCATTGGGCGTACCGATCAATTCAAAGGTATTCGTAAAGACCACTTCGCAGCCATCAGGCGCAGGGTCTGATAAAATAAAGGTAAAGGTGTAGGTTCCGGGATCCGCATCTGTTATGTTGACGCTTGTACCTGTTAAGGTGATCGGGTTGCTACCAGTAGGTTCATCGGTCAACGCCCAGACGCCTACATCAGAAGAGGTGAAAAAGTCAGCCAGATCAAAGCCAGTAGCTTGGTTACAAAGAGCTGGGATCAAATCTAAAGTCACCTCAGGGCAGTTGCAATCTTCTACCACGATCGTCATGGTGTAGGTCTGATCCGTACAGACCGTAGCCGCACTATTGGTTGTGTAAGAGAAGGTATAATTACCAGCGGTGAAGCCATCAAAATCCAAATTGGTACTTGCCACAGGACTTCCTGTAGCATCGTCTACCCAGCTACCACCGAAATCGCCATCTATAATTAAAGTACTTAAGTCGACAGTAGACCCACCAGAAGTCGTATTACAAACCGTAGGCGGAGGTAATAATAAAGCAAAAGGAGCTGCTTCTATCTCCACAGTGACCAGTGCTTCATCATCCGGGCAAGGATCTGTACCCGCTAAGGTATAGGCGAAGGTCAGACTACCGGGCGGTTGATCCGTAGGGTCGAATACACCGACCACAGCATTGAAAGCACCCGGAACAGGAATAACTGAGGAGCTTCCGGCGACAGACCAGACACCGCTTAGATCAGTAATAGACAGTTCATCGTATAGATTCATAGGGACTGCTCCATCTTCACAGACAACGACGGTCGCATCCTCACCCGCATCAGCAGGAGCGGCTAAGACGATACTGATCGGCTCAGAAGACTGCGGACAGCCTGCAGGAACGGTCGCATCTAGCGTATAGATCAACTCATAGGTGCCTGGATCCGCATCCGTACCTATGAAAATGTTAGCCACAATGGTAGCTGGGTCCGAACCGGGAGGCGCTACATCTATAGACCAAGTACCCGCTTCTGTCGTTACTGTAGAAATCGCCAAATCGTATTCTGTAAAATCCGTACAGAAAGGAGGTGCTGGTGCGACCGCCACACTTGGGCAGCTACAATCCTCTACTGCTACTGTAATGGTATAATCTTGCTCCGCACATGGAGCTGTTGCACTTGCTGTAGTATAAGTGAAACTGAAATTCCCAGCAGTAACTCCATCAAAATCCAATGTAGGAAAAGTAATAGACGCACCAGCAGCTGCCGCACCACTATCATCTGTCCAAGTACCACCGGCATCACCAGCAGTGATCAAGGTGCTCAGATCCAAGAAAGAACCCACATCAATAGTAGCATCATTACAAACAGGATCAGGAGTGGCAATAGTAGCTGTTGGCGGTGCGATCAATGTCAAGGTCACCTCTGCTGTATTCGTACAAGCTGAGAAGAAAGGATCAGTTAACAAAGCGTATACTACTCCACCACTGCTTACAAAAGCATTGGGGTTAGCGATTAGTGTAGTACCCGCTGCATCTTCCGCCCAAACTACGGTACTCGCCACTGCTCCTACAACTGTAGCTTCTACAGCAGTGAGGTCAAATGAAGCAGTACCTGAGCCATCATCACAAGCATCAATACTAGTAGTATTAGCAGGTGGTGCAGGTGTTATATTCAAAGTTACGATCGCACTGCTCACACAATTATTTAGATCTGTCACTTCAGCGAAGACTTGCTGACCAGTACTTGAAAACGTAGCAGGAGTAGTAATGGCCGTTGTTAATGCCGCATCTTCGAACCAAGCCACGGGATCACCAGAGCCGCCATTCACGCCATCTTCTACAGCTGTTAAATCAAATATCGCTGTACCCGAACCATCATCACATTCGTCAATTCCGATAGTAGTTACAGGAGGTAAAGCTAAGACCGTTAAAACTACTTCTATATCATTGGTACAAGCACCTGCGGCAGAAGAAGTCAACTGTGCATATACGCTGGTACTTCCAGAAGAAAAAGCAGTCGGATCAGGGACTGTCGCAGTTAAAGCAGCATCTGTGAACCAGACTACGGGGTCACCAGAACCACCATTCACGGTAGCATCCAAGCTTGTTAAATCGAAGATCGCGACTCCGGTGCCATCATCACACAAATCTAATGTAGCCGTGCTGATAGCAGGTGGAGGCAATAGACTTAAAGTCACTTCAACAGAAGCCGCACAGTTAGAAGCTGTACCACTGGTCACTTCTGCATAAACAGTACCACCGCTACTGGTATAGTTAGTGGGATCAGGAACGGTAATGGTCAAAGTCGCATTCTCGAACCAAACTACTGCATCCGTTGTACCACCATTCACTGTCGCATCCACACTCGTTAAGTCGAAGACCGCATTACCCGTACCATCGTCACATTCCTCGATAGTAGTAGTAACAGGACTTGGCAGTGGAAGGACGTTTAAGGTTACCTCCACATCATTAACGCAGGTCGTCGTTGCATTCGTCACTTGCGCGTAAACACTTCCTCCACTGCTCGTAAAGGCAGTTGGAGAACTGATGATCGTAGTCAGGGCCGCATCTTCATACCAAGCAACCGCTTCACCAGTTCCGCCATTGACCGTCTCGTTCACACTTGACAAATCAAATTCCGCAACGCCTGTACCATCATCGCACTCATCTATAGTTGCGGTGGTAACAGGAGGTAGAGGATCTATGGTCAAAGTCACTTCTATATCGTTCGTACAAGCACCTGCCGCGGAGGAGGTCACTTGAGCGTATACACTTCCACCACCACTTGTATAAGCAGCGGGATCGGGAACGGTAGCCGTCAATGCGGCATCTGTAAACCATACAATAGGATCACCAGAGCCACCATTCACTGTAGCCTCTAAACTTGTTAGATCAAACTCCGCATTACCGGTACCATCATCACATTGAGACAGCGTTGCCGTACTTACAGGAGGTTGAGGTAGTAAAGTCAATGTTACATCAACAGAAGCGGTACAAGCTTGTGCACTTGTTCCTGTTAGCTCTGCATAAACGCTTCCGCCGGAAGAGCTAAACGCAGCAGGAGTAGTAATGGCAGTTGTCAATGCTGCATCTTCGAACCACGCAAGACCAGCTCCTGTACCCCCTATGACAGTAGCTTCAACCGTCGTAAGGTCAAATACTGCCACACCAGAACCATCATCACATTCTTCTATGGTAGCGGTAGTAGGTGCGGGTGGAGGGGTAAGGCTCAACGTGATCTCACCAGACACGACACAACCACTCACTACAGCTTCCGCATAAACGGTAGCAGCACCACTTGTATAAGCAGCAGGTGTAGAAATAGTCGAAGTCAGGGCCGCATCACTGTACCAAGTCACGGGATCTGTTGTTCCGCCATTAACAGTAGCATCCATTGTTGTCAGATCAAAAACAGCTTGTCCTGTTCCGTCGTCACATTCCTCTATGGTAGCCGTTACAGGTGCAGCGGCAGGAATCACATTCAGTATCACTTCGGTCTCATTGGTACAAGTACCGCTCGCCCCATTGATGATGGGATAGACCGTACCACCGCTACTCACATATGCTGTCGGATCAGTTATCAATATGGTGTACAAATCATCAGAATACCAATCGACTGTATTAGTTGTACCTCCATTGACCGTATTATTCGCACTCGTTAGATCAAATGTTCCTTGCCCAGTGCCATCATCACATTCCGCAAGCGTAGTAGGGGTTGCTACAGGTAATGGAATAACTGTTAAAACAACCTCTACAGAAGCCGTACAGGCATCTGGTGTAGCATTTGTGACCAAGGCATAAACCGTAGTTGAGCCTGTTACATAGTTATCATATTCTACAGGAAAAATCGGGGAAAGCAATGCGGCATCTGTATACCAAGTTACTGCATTACCCGAACCATTATTCACTGTATTTTCCACTAAGGTCAAGTCAAATTCCGCCGTACCTGTACCATCATCACAACCTTCTAAAGTTGCAGTGGTCACTTCTGGTAGAGCCACTACCGTAAAAGTCAATTCTGTGGGCGGGCCTTCGCAGCCATTAAGCGAAGATTCGGTTACCCAGACTGTTATTGAAGAACCTACTGTTGTATTATCCAGCCCTTGCGCTTCTTGATCCGCAACGGTAAAGTCAGGGCCTGTAACTATTGGTGTTGGAGAACCTATAGTTGGATCCGAATTATACCAATTAAAGTCGCCCCCACTACCCGTGGCAGACTCATCGTGTAAAACCTCAAATTGACAAGGATCGTAGCCGGTAGCAGTAGGAGCCGGCGGGTGAGATTCTATCACTATATTTCCGAAGAACACATCATCACAAGGTGCGTTACCCGCTGCATAGGTGATGAATTCCGTAGGTCCTAAACCAGTTGGGTCAAAAATCGCAGTACCATCACCTTGGTCACTGATGCCATTACCGAACCAAGTACCAGAAAAATCACTATCAGGCGAGAGGACGATCGTTCCACCTTCGGCACAAACCGCCGCAGGCGGTGTCCATGTCGCATCAGCATTAGGTTCAACGGTGATCGTCACATCTTCTACAAAATTGCTACAGCCATTAGAGATAGTAACCGAGTAGGTAGTCGTTGAGGTAGGCGTCACCGTGATGCTTGTTACAGCTGGTCCGGAATCACCTGTTGACCATTCATAATTATCAACGAACATGGGGTTGGTGGCCGTGATCGTTTGCGGGCCGTCGCCATCACAGATGGAATAATCCGCTATAGGATCTATCGTGGGTAAATCGCAACATTCCAAGACCGCAAAAGAAGTGGGGTCGGGATCGTCCGCACAAGCGAAAGAACCCCAACTACCTGTTTCAGAATCAGAATAAGTAGCAACAGTAAGCGATAAATCTTCTCCGTCCACACATGCGGTAGTCGTAGCGACCGTCCAGCAAAACTCCAATTCGCAACCGCTGCCAACATTCGCATCACCAAAATTGTTGCCCGGATTTCCATCAAGTCCAGGTCCACCGGAAGCAGTTTCATAAAAGAATCCCGGCCCAGCGGAAACGCCGTTCGCCGTTCCTGTGATGGTGGAGTTATACCAAGACCACGTTCCTCCTGAAGTACAAGTAGCTGGAGCGACAGGGATTAAAGTAGACGGATCCCAACCAGGTCCTAATTCGGGTACTACACCATGCAACCAGTTCACATTAGTTTGGTTGTACTCCGATACCGTATAGCAAAAACTAACCGTCTGTCCAGGTCCATAAGAACCATCCGTAGGCGGAGGGGAAACATCGAAAGCGGTTTCCGTTAAGCAGACATCACAATTATTATTATTCTGGAGTTGGATATCAAAATCGCATTCATCTGTCAAATCCGCCCCACTAATTTGCAGGTAATAAGTACCTGGATTAAGTGGCCCGAAAGTAGCGGCAACGATACCGCTTGAACCATTCGCACAACCTGCTGCTTGTAAATTACCACAGCCTAAACCTGTATCCTGCCATAAGCCTAAACTTGTATTGGTCATCGCATTGGTGATGTCAATATCAAGTTGGTTACCAGTTACTTCGAATTCATACCAAACGTCCAGAGCCGGGGAGGCCATGTCTCCTCCACCCTGACAATTGATGACGGACACATATGGATCAGCAGCCGTAGCACATAAATTACTACCAGTAGTATTAATAGGTGCTCCCAATCCATTACCACCTGTACAGGGGTTAGGTGTGGGTAAAGCGCCTAAGCTGATCGCGCCCGTACAAATGTCATTAGCAGGAGCTGGGCCACCCGTACAGACTTGTGCAGAACAATCTACAGGACAAGCCACACACTCCCAAGATGCGGTAAAGCCGGGGGCAGTAACTGACCCATCTGAGGTGAACACTAAGGTGAGGCAACCTACTGTAGACTGTACAAAACCCGGGGATGTTGTGCCGGTGTAATCACCAATAAGCGGATAGGTAGTATCCGGACCATTATAAATACTTAAAACGTCAAAGTTATTTTCTAAGTCAAAGGTGGCGAAGGTCATATTAACGCAGCTATTGACTGGGTCGGACGGGCAAATATTATAGGTGAAATTCTCGCTAGTACCATAATTACCCGTACTGCCTCCGCTATCGTTCAGCACACCCAGGCAAGCTGTTGAGGAACCGTTACTAATGTTTTCGGTGACCGGACAAGCGGAGAGTACCTCCCAGGTCATTTTCCAGCCAGCATCCGTAAAAGAACCATCAGAAGTGAATTGCAGGGTCACGCAGCCGCTAGCGGCGTAAACCAAGCCTGGGGAATTGGTACCAGAGTAAGTACCTAATGGAGTACCCGCAGTACTATTCCCATCAAAAATGGATAGTTCATCAAATCCTGCTTCGGTAGCGAATTCCGTGAATTGCAAGCCGATACAGGCTGCTCCGCCAGCGGGGCATATTGTGAAAGTAAAATTTTCGCTGGATCCATAGTTACCGGAACCGCCACCGCTATCGAATAGAGCGCCGGATACATCGGTCACGGAATTATTGCTCATGTTATACTGGGCACAGAGTTCAGTACCAGATACAAAAAGTACAATAACACAAAGTAAAATGTGTTTCATAATTGGTGTGATTGAGGAAATGGCAAAACCTATTTAGGGAGTGCTATGGTTAAGATGCCATTAAAACGAATTTCGCTTCTTGGAGCGTATCTATAAATTAATTATTGAGGGAAATGTCTTCAAAAAAGGCTTTGGGCGCATCCACGCAATAAAAAGGGGGGGCTTGCTTTCGTACAATAATTTTTTGGGTACGGGAAAAAAGACGTTATACTATAACGTCTCTACAATATCCCCTTTTTACTGCGTGGTCGGGCTATCCGTTAAAATACCCTTGTCGCCTGCTGCTTCGGGGCAGGCTTAAAAATGGCTACCTCTGGGCCGCCTTTTT
>JAHDGT010000603.1 GCA_020631675.1 Bacteroidota bacterium | reverse complement strand
CCCATCCCTTATTAAAGGTGACCATCGTTCCACGTGGGGTAGCGGCTTTAGGCTATGCACAGTACTTACCTAAAGAACAATACCTCTACACCACCCAGCAGCTCATTGACGAAATGTGCATGACCCTGGGCGGTAGAGCGGCTGAGGATATTATTTTCGGACGAATCTCTACGGGGGCGCAGAATGACTTAGAGCGCATTACCCGCATGGCTTATGCTATGGTAACGGTTTACGGTATGAACAGTACCGTAGGTAATGTCTCTTTCAACGACAGCCAAGGGGGCGATTACAGCTTCCAAAAGCCTTACTCTGATGAGACGGCTCGTATGATCGATGAAGAAGTGCGTAAGCTGATCAAAGACGCTTATGAGCGCACTAAGCAACTATTGATGGATAAGCGAGAAGAATTGGAAACCATTGCCAAGCAATTGTTGGAAAAGGAGATTCTTTTCAAAGATGACTTGGAGCGTTTAATTGGTAAACGCCCATTTGAAGCAGCTCCTATCCCAACCTCTTCTTCTAGTACAAATCCTTCTTCTTCACCAGAAGTGGCTTAGTCAAAAAAATAACGTACCCTTTAAAAAAGGTCGATTTGAGCACTCTCAAATCGACCTTTTTTAATCTTATTTCTTTTTATGGCTTTTTCATGACGATTATTTACTTGCTCTTTCTGAAATTCAACCCACCAAGTTGCTGATAGTAGATAACATTCCCTTTCCCGTCGAAACAGCGACAAATCATTGCTTTCCCGTTATTGCTCGGTAACTTTTCTTTACTCTGGACGTTTTATGTACAAGTGGAGTTGAAGAAGAGAGGTTCCGAACTTCCCAACTACCCGTATCACTTGCTAGGCGAGCTAAATGTCTTTAACACATTTGCTGTAGTCTTGTTAATCATTGTTTTATACCTTGAAGTAAAATAATGGTCATAATAGTATAAAGACCACATGCCCTTGTTTCTGACAGATTGAGACGGTTCGCACGCTATTTATCTAAGACAGCAGGTAAATGGTCTTTACCATCTACGTGCATAAAGTGAGCTTGATATGATCGCAAGAACATTAATGAATGACACCATACCCCCACTTAAGTTAACCGATTCTGGCACCAAAGCATTGGCCTGGATGGGAGAGTTCCACGTACAACAATTGCCTGTCGTCAGTGGCGGGGAGTATGTAGGCATGATCGCCGAATACCAAATATTGGATCACAATGATCCCGAACAAAGTCTGAGTGAGTACGACTTCCGGTTTGATCGTCCCTATGTGAGTGATACTGCCCACATCTACGAATTGATGAAGGCCACCAATGAACATAAACTATCCATCATTCCTGTATTGGATGAAGATGGCGATTATTCTGGCTTGGTCACCTTAGAGAATCTATTGGAGTACTTCGCCCAATTAAGCTCGGTGCAAGATCCCGGCGGCATCATTATTTTAGACATTAAACAACACGATTACAGCCTGACCGAGATTGCCCATCTCGTAGAGTCTAATAATGCCAAGATCATCAATATGTATGTCACCACCAATCCGCAAAACGAGCGCATGGACGTGACCCTGAAGATCGATCGTACCGACCTATCTAATGTGATCGCCACTTTTGAGCGTTTTAAGTACGATGTGAAAGCCTCTTATGAAGAGACCGAGCATTTAGAAGATATGCGTGAACGCTATAATTCTTTAATGAATTATTTGAATGTCTGATTTTTAGATGATCAGATTAATGACGCATCCCCGCAATAAAAAAGCGGTGTACCACCATTTTCCGACAGTGGAAGTGTTTGGTACACCGCTTTTTCACTTCGGGGTCGGGCTATCCGTTAAAATTCAGTCGCTGCCTGCTGCTGTTTGGCAGGCGTAAAAATGGCTACCTCTGGGCCGCCTTTTTA
>JAHDGT010000602.1 GCA_020631675.1 Bacteroidota bacterium | reverse complement strand
GGCAGCAACGAACCGACAGGCAGTGCGCTTAATAGGAACGGATAGCCCGGTGACCTGCCGCAGGCGGGCACGCACCCGTATTATACTGACTTGGCTGTTAAATCCTTTTCTAAATCCAATTCTGCTTCCAGATCCTCTACGGTTCTGAATCTCTTGGAAATGAGTCCGTACTTCGGTGAAAAGAAAAAACTCAGGCTAAAGATCAGTCCTAATACGCAAGCCATAGCCCCGGCTGTAGAGCCATCTAAGTAAACCGATAAGTAGTAGCCGCCTAAGGCACTCAGGAAGCCAACTATTACGGAGATGAACAACATTTGCAGTAGATCATCGGTGAGCAAGTAGGCGGTAGCAGCAGGTCCGATAAGGAATGCGACCACTAATATAGCACCAACGGACTCGAAAGAGACCACGGTGACCAAGCTGACCAAACCCATGAGCAGATAGTGCCAGAATACCGTGCTGATGCCGATGGTTACAGCATAAGCAGGGTCGAATGTGGTAAGGAAAAAGCCTCTGTAGCCAATGAATAGGGTAGCTAAAACGATGAGCAATACACCGCTTAAAATGATGGGTGCTCTGGGTATGTCAAAGCCCGCGATTTCCCAAGTGTCGAGACTGACATAAAGAATGTCACCGTATAGAATGCACTCCTGGTCCAGATCGATCTGATCGGCGAAGGCACTTACCAAAATGACCCCAATAGCGAAGAGCAGGGTAAAGGTTAAACCGATGGCCGCATCATTCTGTAAATTGGCTTTGTGGGTGAACAACTCGATCAAATAAGTACATAAGATGCCGAAAATGGCCGCCATGACCAACATGAAAAAGGAAGCACCACTACCTGCGAACCAATAGGCGATAAAGATACCGGGCAGTACCGCATGAGAGATGGCATCGCCGATCATACTCATTTTGCGCAGGAGCAGAAAGCAACCCAATATGCCACTAGAAGCAGCTACTAAAGTACCTGTTAATATGACCCAAAAAGCGTCCATTAGTAAGATTATCTTGTAAAGCTGATTTGCGAAAGTAGCTATAAAAAGCCAAAGCGGTTCACTATAGTTACTTAAGAAGTCTGTCACGATTACTAACCAGCGTTAGTACGTATGCTTGAAATTGTTATCTTGCGCCAGCTAAGAAACAAGCCAAGGGTTTAGAACAAGCTCCTTGTTCAATTGGTTCACTTACGCGAATAAAAAACAAATCAATATAAACTTATGAAGCAATTCAACACTTTCCTGATCTTGCTATTTGTGAGTGTTTTCGCTTATGCGCAAGATGCCACCCTTAAAGGTGTGGTTTTCAATGGAGAAACGGGCGAGCCCGAACCTATTGTGAATGTATCTACTGAAGTTGGGGGTACGCTAACAGGCGTGCAAACGGATTTTGATGGTAGATATGAATTAAACATACCTCCAGGTACTTATACGCTAACTTTTTCAGCAACTGGTTTCGGTACGGAAGAGGTGACTAAGACTTTTGTAGCTGGTGATGTGGTGACTTTGGATGTGACCATGGAACAACAGGCAGAGTTATTGGAGGAGTTCGTGATCACGGGAGGTAAGTTCGAACAGACAGTAGGGGAGCAGGTAACATCGATTGAGGTTTTGAAGCCTACTTTCGTTGAGAATGCGAACAGTACCCAGATCGATAAAGCGATCGAGAAAGTACCGGGCGTTGATGTGATCGACGGGCAAGCGAATATTCGCGGTGGTAGTGGGTACTCCTATGGTGCGGGTAGCCGTGTTATGCTATTAATGGATAATATTCCGGTCTTGACCGCTGATGCGGGTTTTCCGAATTGGAGTTTCTTACCGATCGAGAACTTGGATCAGGTAGAGGTGATCAAAGGAGCTTCTTCTGCTTTGTATGGTTCTTCCGCTTTGAATGGTATCATCAACTTGCGTAC
>JAHDGT010000601.1 GCA_020631675.1 Bacteroidota bacterium | reverse complement strand
AATTTGAAAATGGTTTTAACGGTATCAGTACATTTTCAAATTGACTCATTGTCAAATTTTCAAATTAACCCCCATCAGCACATTAATCCCCCTTCTTCTTGATCTTTAACTCAGGCTGTTTCGTACCATTGGTATTCAACTGGATCTTAGGTGAGTTGGTATTGGCTTTTACATTTGATTTCTTCCTTGCTTTTACATTCGCTCCTTTGCCTTGACTTTGCTCTAAAAAGTCTTGAATGTTCACATTGCTATTGGCCTTTGTTGTTTTGGGTAAAACTTCTTGAGGCGCTTGTCCGTACAAAGGCGTTTTCATAGGCATGATCCATTCTGTAGATGCACTAGGAGATACCTTTGATAGATCCACATCTGGTTTCACCATCAGTTGTTTTTCACGGCCGTTAAAGCTGGTCATGAAACGAGTGCTAATGCTGAAATCACCGTATTTATTCTCTTTCTCGAATTTATCTCTTAAATAAGTGCAAAACTGACGGATCCCTTCGGGCTGTCTGAGCATGAAATTCTTTTGCTCAATGGTCATATGATCCGTAAAGTTGACCGAGTGCAGTATTCTGCCACTCTTAGCATCATTGATATTGATCGTACCTTCTGTCACCTTTTTACGCAGCATCATTCGCCAAGCGAAGTTATGTCCTTCTTCAGTCCAACTTGCATCACCGGGGTAGGTGTAATGGCGTAGTGGGAAGATCAGGTGAAACAGAACGAATACCGCAAAGAAAGCTTTTAAGCCAGCCGATAAAGGCATGGGTTTAGCCGCTTCCACTTCTGCCTGTTTGATGCGGAAGGCCTTGCTGAACGACATCCCTCTTTGGCGGAAGCTTTCCGGAGAGAAGAACAAGAGCGTCAACAAGATCATCGCGATCGGGAACATGCCAATGGTGAACAATTGGGAGTTCATGATGTGGAAGATGCAGATGATGATAAATGCGGGCTTCCTTGTTTTAGGCCATAGTAGAAATGGAACAATACAAAGGTCTAATGCCAACCCTCCATAGGTGAAAAAATAAGCCACAGCTTTATTTTCAACGAAAGGGCCGATGATAGGCAGGTGCGTACTGGTTTTTAGCCAGCTGTACATGGGTTCTCCCTGTAGCCAGTCTCCATTTAATTTGGCGATCCCGCCATAGAAATACACCACTGCCAGCATAAAGCGAATGATCCATAAAGACCAAGCGGGTACAAAAGGGGTACGCTCAACGCGCCCCTGTTTAACATCTAATGAAAAGAGTTGATTCGCAGGAATGATCGTCAGCAAAAAGCTGAGTATCACGAATAGATAGAAGTGGTTCAAGTATGGCGTCTGATCCAGCAGGAAGAAGTAGGAGATCAGAATAAAGAATAAGATACTCGCGACCCTATAAAAGAAGCCGAGTATGATGCAGACCAGTAGAACACCCATTAAAGCATAAAGTGCGACAATTGCTGATCCGGGCAGATCGGGCAGCCACTGGAACAGCGGATAACTGAAGTGCATTTCCGGATCTACCCAGAAGCTGTGTACCAGTCCTTTAAACCAGTAGCGTATACCTTCAATGAGCAAAACGAGTGCGAAGCCTATTCTAAAAAACACCAAAGGAGCAATAGATATAGGTTTGCTCAGTAAATCATTCAGTCGGTCCATCATGATCCAAGGGAATTGGGAAGGGTGATTAATATGCAGTAATGAACTGCAAATTATAGACCAAAATACAAGAATTTTGCCTTACCTCTGCGAGGGATAGGAGTGGTATTAAGTGTGCTGAATGGCGAGTGAGTGCGCCTATTGCGGGGGCGGCCCAGAGGTAGCCACCGCAATAGGCAGCAAGGAACCGCCAGGCAGTGCGCTTAATAAGAACGGATAGCCCGGTGGGCGCAGTGAAAGCTTGCGCTTTCTTAGACCCGAGACATGAGA
>JAHDGT010000096.1 GCA_020631675.1 Bacteroidota bacterium | reverse complement strand
CGGTGGCGGTCAACTTCAATAGCGGCATCTACTACCAACTGCCTTCTTATACGGCAATGGGCTACAAAGAAGGGAATACATTTGTGAATAAGGATCGTTTAGAATACATCCGTTGTGATCATATTGTGAGTGGATTGGACTATACTGGATTGCCTAATGCCAAGGTCAGTGTAGAAGGCTTTTATAAGCATTACAACAACTATCCGTTTTCAATTAGGAATCAAATATCACTTGCCAACTTAGGAGGAGATTTCGGCGTAATAGGTTCAGAGCCTGTGGAATCTAATAATGAGGGTAGAGCATACGGACTTGAGTTATTATTCCAGCAAAAGATATTTAAAGGCTTTTATGGTATTGCCGCCTATACCTTGTCCTGGAGTGAATTTCAGGATCAAAATAAAGAATATGTACCCAGTAGCTGGGATTCTCGCCACATTGTAAGCCTTACAGCAGGTAAGAAATTCAATAAAAACTGGGAGATAGGTGCTAGGTGGCGCTTTAGCTCAGGATCGCCTTATACACCGTATGACCTGATCAATTCGTCTTTAATTAGTATATGGGACGTTAATAATCAAGGGCTATTAGATTACGATAGACTGAATAGCGAAAGAATAGATGCTACGCATCAACTGGACCTACGTATTGATAAAAAATGGTTTTTTAATAAATGGAATCTAAATGTATTCTTTGATGTTCAGAATGCCTATTTACATGATAATGCCTTACAGCCCACACTTGGATTAAAGGTGAATAAGGAAACCAATGAACCAGTAGTGAACCCTTCTAGTACTGCCCCCCGTTATCAGACCAAGTTTTTGGAAGATTCCGATGCTCCCCTTCTTCCTGCCATCGGTCTAATAATCGAGTTATAGAACAATAGGCAAGTTTAGCTTACCATTGGGAAATACGAAATTCCTACCTTCGCAGGCCGAATAAATCATACGATTAGGCAGCGAAGTGAAGCGAAAAAAACGAATACTCATCATCAGTCCGCATCCCGAAGGCGTAGCTCCCGGGCAACGTCTGAAGTACGAACAATACTTCCCTTTTTTCAGAGAAGCGGGCTACGAAGTGGTCGTGTCGCCCTTCATGAGCGATCGTTTCTGGAATATCGTTTACAAGCCGGGCAGATACCCCGAAAAGGTGTTCTGGACGATCATGGGCTACTTTCGTCGCTTCTTTGATTTGTTCCGACTGCCTTTTTACGATGGCATTTATATTTTTCTGTGGGTCACGCCATTTGGTCCGCCCTTCTTCGAGCGTCTGTATGGACTGCTCAATAAAAACATCCTCTACGATATTGATGATCTGGTATACTTGCGCCATTCCAGTAAAGCCAATGGCATTATAGAACGTTTAAAAGGCCGCGATAAACCCATCGCGCTCATGAAAATGGCTAAGCACGTGATCGTATGTACCCCTCACTTAGACGAGTTCGTGCAGCAACACAATCCGCGCACGACTGATATTTCTTCCACGATCAATACGGACACCTATCAGGTGGTCAACGATTACAGCAATGAGCGAGTGCCTGTTTTGGGTTGGAGTGGTAGTCATAGCACCTCCAAGTACATGCATCTTTTGCGTAAGGTGTTGCTGCGCCTACAAGCCGATCGCCCCTTCAAGCTGATCGTCATGGGTGATACCAGCTTCCATATGGAGGGCATCAAAGATCAAGAAGCTGTCGCCTGGAGCGAGGCCGCCGAGGTACCTACTTTACAGCGTTTTGATGTGGGTTTGTACCCCCTGCCCAATGAAGAATGGGTGCTGGGTAAAAGTGGTTTGAAGGCCTTGCAATATATGGCGGTGGGGGTGCCAGTTGTAGCAACGGCCATTGGTGCTAACTTCCGCGTGGTGAAGCATGAAGCAACCGGTTATTTGGTCAATAATGAAGAAGAGTGGTATCAAGCCCTCTCTCATTTGTTAGATGATGCCGAGTCACGCGCTCGCATGGGTAAAGCCGCTCGCCAGCACGTACTGGATCATTACTCTCTCTACGCTAATAAAGATGCTTACCTCAAGGCTTTGGAAGAGGTGATTAAATAGCGGTCAGGGTTTCTTTTTCAGTATGGCGACTAAGCAAATAAGTTCAGTACCAATTTGAAAATTTGGAAATGATGCAGCCCAGTACGAAAGCATTTTCAAATTGCCTCATTATCAAATTTTCAAATTCGTTAAACCATCGCACCTTTAATCCCTCCTAGTAGAATGTCGTCCCCGTCAGCTAATTGTCAATTATTATATTCGCGACATGAATCCTATGCGCTACACCTACCCTTTGATTTTAATTTGTAGTTTGCTGTTTTGTCAGTTACTACAAGCACAACAACAATCTCACGTCCTTACCGAAGCCAAGAAGGGCGATGGAATCTACAGTTTGCTGGCACGCTACGAACTACCCAAATCCAGCTGTATTATAAAAGCCTTCAAGATCCTGAATCATTTAGATGATAAAGAGCATCTGATCGTTGGTAAAAGTTATGAGCTGCCCATCGCGGTACATATATACAATGGCACCAGTATCCGATCCACATTAGGGATCAAAGATTACGAACCCGCCAAGGCGATCGCCGACTATAACGATCGCCTCCATAAAAAAGGACTGAAGTCGGGCAATTACAGAAAAGACAATATTTTATGGCGTCCGTACAAAGACGAAGACTGTAAGAAGCTGAATGAAGTGATCGTGACCAACCAAGGAAGAAACTTCCCCATTTTCGGTTCCAAGCACAAGCATGTTCCATTAATAGACAATAGTCTAAGAGGCACGGTCTTCTACGTAGTAGCTGGGCATGGCGGCCCGGATCCCGGGGCGGTGCATGGTAGATCTGGTGGTGATCTTTGTGAAGATGAGTACGCCTATGACGTTTCCCTTCGGTTAGCCCGCAATTTATTAGCCAGAGGAGCGACCACTTACGTCATCACCAGAGACCCCAATGATGGCATAAGAGATGGTCAGTATTTAAAGTGCGATAAAGATGAATATTGCTGGCCGAAGCAAGCAATACCGATCAATCAAAAAGAGCGACTAACGCAGCGTTCCAGTGCGGTGAATGAGCTGTATGAAAAACATGCGAAACAAGGCGTTACCCATCAAAGAGTGATCATGATCCATGTGGATGCGCGTAATAAAAAAGAACGCGCCGATATTTTCTTTTATCATTTCCCAGGCGAGGAAAAGGGCGAGAAATTGTCGAAGCATATGTATTCCACCATTAAGAAAAAATACGCGAAAGTACAGCCGGGCAGAGGCTATTCGGGCACGGTGAGTGGCAGGGACCTGCACATGCTCAGAGAAACAGAACCGCTTGGTGTGTATATAGAGTTAGGCAATATTAAAAACGCTCAAGACCAAAAGCGCATTAAAGTAGCACGCAACCGCCAGCTCTTAGCAGATTGGCTATTCGACGGCTTATACGAAGAAGCTCGTTGGTAAGCGTGTTTAAATTCCTCTTCGATATCTGATGCGTTTGACCATGCACTAGCCCTCAAGATGCCCTGCTTGCTGCTTGGAGTTTCGTATCTTGCTGCTGAGGTGGTTTAAACCACCTAATAAGGATTCTTTTAGCAGACAACTCCAGTTTAACAGGTGGTAAAATTATTCCGATCAGCTGATTCTATAGCACTATTACTATTGGCAGTACTAGCTGTGTTGCTCAATGCCAATTTGTTTATAGTGCCAGAGCTTGCTAAGAATTTCACACTGATCGAGCAACAGGCACCAATAGGGCAGTTATATGCCCAATTGATCAATGGCGCAGGAAGTGCGGCTTACTATATTGCTGCGGGATTTTTCATATTCTTTACCCTTCTGCAGTCTTTATTGCTGCATGCGATTGTTGAGCGTAATAAACTCTTTGAAAAAGAGAATGCATTGGTGGCTTTCGCCTTTATTTTACTGGTTTCTCTTTTCAATACACACTTACTAACGACTACGGTGCCTCTGGCCATATTCGGCATCATTTTATCGTTGAGCTTCATTTATGAAGCAGTAACAAGCGAAGGACAGATCGCACCTTTTAATGCGGGTTTTTCAGTTGGTGTGGCTGCCATCTGTTTTCATCCGGCTCTTATTTTTCTGCTTTACGTTTGCTTAGCGCTATCGACGGTTAGGGTTTTTAATGTAAAAGAATGGGTTTTGTGTGGCATCGGGGCTATAATACCTCTGTTTTGGTGTGGTGTTTTTTATTTATTGACCGGGCAATTTGATGTTTTTTTTAGTGTGACCACACATGCCGCCCAGGTGCCTGAAATCCAATTTCCCATTACAGAACTATTTGTTAAAGCAGCGATCGTTTTAATGATACTGACTGCCATTATCATTCTATTTCAAACGCGCTTACTCCAAAGTTTAGTACGGATCAGAAAACTCCTGACAGTGCTGATCCACCTCTCCACCGTTGGCTTATTAGTATTTATTTTAAATGAAAATTTTCATTTATCACCTATTGGTTTTTTAAATATACCACTGTCGGTTTTCTTGGCTTACATCTATTATAGGATCAGCAACCAAATGATCGGAGAGGGGATCAACGCTATAATAATAATAGCATTGATTTATTTCCAATATTTTAATAATTGATTGTACGCTGTTTTTGATAGAGGTAACACACTTTGTTGTCATTAATTTGTAAAATATACAGCCGAGAACGAGAGATTGGAAGAGAAAAAATAGGTAGACCCTATAAAATTGCAGATATTTGGCTGCCCGAAAAAACAGGATAGTGCTAGGCAAAGTTTCTTGCCACTTCTATCGCTTTGCATGCTTTTGATCTATCTTTAGAGGTCTAAAGCAAGCACAAGCATGAAAAAAGCCCTTCTCCTGTTAGCGGTGTGCCTTCTTGGCATTTCGTCACATGCGCTGGCCCAAGTTGCGCGTACGCCCATTCATGAGTATTCTGGTGAGTTATTAGTCACTGATGCCAATGATGCTTTCGCCAATGGGGCTTTCGTGAATTGGGAAGTTCATACAGAACATTTGCAAGATGACAACTACCTTGTTATCTTTGATGCGCATGTTAAGGACAGTTGGTATCTTTACTCCCAAACGGATCGACATGATGGGCAGCAAAGGATGGAGTTTATTTTTTATGATAACCCATCTATCAAGCTAGCCAGTTTTGTTGATGAGTACGGTTATCCAAAGTCCAATTCGGAGGGAGCGAAAGTCTATTACGATAGAGTTCGTTTCCAATGTCAGGTTACCAAACAAAACCTTCAAAACCAAGTGATGAAGGTCGAAGTACAGTATGTGACATGTAGTGGTAATTCTTGTGCTTCTAAAACGAAATATTTCGATGTTTCTTTTTAGTTCACGTTACTATAAAAGTAGTTTCTACTTGCACTGAAAACTACTTTCAAACTGTAGTGAAATCTGATTGTTTTTGATCACTCGATTCTACTGCGGTTTTCGCTCACTTTCGTGGCTACTCCCCATCGTTCACTGAAGTGTATTTAATTCGATCATCTGGTGTGAACACCAAGATGTCTTTAAAGCACTTCAAACTTCAGGGTATAATTAACTGAACCTTAATCTACCCTTATTCAATTATCTAAAGGCGTCCTGCCATTTATCGAACGATGTTGCTGTGAAGAAATCCGATTTTCCATTTGATCGGGAGCGTTTGCTTAAACCTTTCAACCTATGAGAACATTTCTCTCCACAATATGGGTTTCCTTCTTACTATGCCTCTCTGTTATCTCATTGAGTGCCCAACAGCAAGAAAACCCGGTAAGGTGGTCCTTCTGGTCACAAGACATAGGAGACAACACCTTCATCATTACTTTTAAGGCTGACATCGACGAAGGCTGGTATGTCTACTCCCATTATTATGAAAGTGAAGTAGGAGTGCCGACCAAATTCGTATTCAACGGGGATGATAACTTCACTCACCTTGATGGCGTGCGCGAAATGGGTGACTTGATTGAAGAAGAAGATCCGTTTCTTGGTGAAACCGTTAAAAAATACGCTCAAACAGTCAGTTTCCAAATGACACTGAAGTCGCTTGAGCCAAAAGTATATGTCACGGGTGATGTGCACTTCATGACTTGCGACGATTCCAAGTGCCTACCTCCTGCCTCTTACCCATTCCGATTCAATTTAGAGTCGACCATGCGCCCTGCTGAATTCAATTTCATAAGTGTGGATGCGGGTCAGTCAGATTTTGATGTGGTACCTTCTAAGGTTTATGCTGATAAAGATCCTATTGTTACCAATGGGGGTAATATTTACATGCAGGAACCAGAGGTGATCATCTCAGCAGATGGTAGTATGCGCTTGAGTAATTCGGATCTTTTATCTAGTAAAGAACCTGCTTACGATACGAATGAAGAACGTACTAAAACAGTGGAAAAGGAACTGTTTACTGCTTCTTCTGTAGCCAATATGTTTTCTAAGCCAAAGGCGAAAGCGGAGGCGAAGGCGAAGAAAAAGAAAGCTTTATTGGCGAAAGCTGAAATACCAGCTAAGCCTAATAAAGAGCAGGAGGCGAAAAAAGCGGAGCAAACCGCTGTTCAAAAGCGTATCGCTAAGAACATAAACCCGATAACATGGACGAACTCCATGCGTCCGATAGATGCTTCTAAAGGGATTTATGAGCTAGTGCTCGAGGCTAAGCCTATTGAGGGCTGGTCGCTTTATGGTAGTAGTGCTAAGAAAGGCAATGCACCAGCTCCAACTGCCATCGCTTTTTCTAATGTTGAGGGAATCACCTTCATCGGTGGTATGAAAGAACTGGCTACTGAAAAAGAACAGCTTGATCCGATTTTCAAGAAAAAAGTGGCTGTCTATGATGGGTCCGCTACCTATGTTCAGAAAGTGAAGTTTGATGATAATGTTGTTGCTCACGCTGATATCACCTTTATGGCGAGCAATGGTGAGCAGTTTACTTTACCTCGTGCACAGAGCTTCAGCTTTAATCAAGATTTGAGTGCATTGGATGAAGCAACTAATAATGCGCAACTTTGGTGGATCGCCATTACGTTTGTCGCTGCAATAGTATTATTCAGTTTATTCAGACTTGTAAGAAGAGCAACAAGAAAAGAAGAAGAACTGGCGTAGTTTTATTAAAAAGGGAAAAATCAATTCCCTGAGAAGCTTAGTTGATAACAATATATTTAATCACTCCCACAGTCCCCTTGATCCCCGTCCAGTGTCCCCGGACGGGGATTTTTTTATTTATGTATGTCGGGAAAAAAGCAAACGTATCGTGTTGGCAACATAAATGCTTCAGCCTCAGCACGAGGTCTTATGTCTTACATCTTACGTCTTAAATCTTATGTCTTGGTACTCAAATTCTTGTGATATCGGCACCGATCGCACGGAGTCTGCCGTCAATATTATTATAGCCGCGATCAATTTGCTCAATATTTCGGATCACACTGCGCCCATTAGCAGACAATGCGGCCAATAGTAAAGCAACACCTGCTCTGATATCCGGCGAACTCATATTGATTCCTCTAAGAGAAGAATTCCCTCCAGAACCGATCACAACCGCACGGTGAGGATCACAAAGAATGATCTGTGCGCCCATATCGATCAATTTATCGGTAAAGAACAATCTGCTCTCGAACATTTTTTGGTGAATCAGCACACTGCCTCTAGCTTGTGAGGCAACCACTAAAGCAATACTCAATAAATCAGGAGTGAAACCCGGCCAAGGGGCATCTGATATGGTTAGAATAGACCCGTCTATGAATCGTTGGATCTCGTAGCTGTCCTGAGCAGGCATGTGCAGGTCATCTCCAATATGGTCTATCTGGATGCCTAATTTCCTGAACACACGAGGAATCGGCCCTAATTGGTCTACACGAGCATTTTTAATGGTGATCTCTGATTTTGTGATCGCCGCTAAACCAATGAAACTGCCGATCTCCAACATATCCGGTAAGATGCGATGCTGGCAGCCATATAAACGATCCACACCGGTAATGGTCAGTAAGTTTGAACCCACCCCTCTGATCTGTGCGCCCATACTGTTCAGCATTCTGCAAAGCTGCTGTACATAAGGCTCACAAGCCGCATGATAAATCGTAGTAACACCTTCTGCTAAAACAGCGGTCATGATCACATTAGCTGTTCCCGTTACAGAAGCCTCTTCCATTAATATATTCGCTCCTTTCAACTGTGCGCCCTCTACTCGGAAGGCATTGTCTTGTTCGTCAAAAGTGAAATTCGCTCCTAACTGTTGCATGCCTAAGAAATGCGCATCCAGTCTACGTCTACCGATCTTGTCCCCTCCCGGTCTGGGTAAATAGGTATGCCCGAATCGAGCTACTAAAGGGCCAGTGATCATAACTGCTCCTCTCAACTTACCCATCTTGCGCTTGAAGTCAGGGTTTTGCAGATACTCCAAATTCACATCATCTGCCTGGAAAGTAAGTTTGCCCGACTCTTCCGCATGTTCTGTCACTTTTACGCCTAGGTCCTGTAAAATGGAAATCAATCGATTCACATCCAAGATGTTCGGGATGTTAGAGAGGGTGACTGGTTCAGCAGACAATAAAACACCTGAGATCACTTGTAGTGCCTCATTTTTGGCTCCTTGAGGCACTAACTCCCCCTTGAGGGATTTACCGCCATTTATTTCGAAAGCAGTCCCTTGATTCAATGTATTCATCAGAATATGTGTATTAGTCGGTTTAGGTTCTTTTGCGAGTCTTATGGGCAGATGAAGGAAAGAAATACTTAGCGAGTAAGCGATCTACTTATCTCCTGTTTCTACGGTCATTACTGCGACTGCGGTAGTTGTTAGAGCGTCCGCGTGATCCACGATCATCACGCCCACCTGAGCGTCTGCCGGAATCATTTGATTTTCTCCTAGAGAAATTGCTTTGCGGTCTGCTTTGCTTAGGCTCTTCTAAGCTTACATTATCCCCTAAGTCCAGCAAGCCTTCTGATAACAATAATAAATCGGCGCGAATGGCTTCATCACTTACGCCATCACTGTTCCAGTTTTTGTAAACCATCTTCATATAACCGGCAATGATCTTGGCAAAAGAATGACGTTTTTCCTCATCCTCCATTTCAATTGCCTTGGCGATCAAGCGTTCTACATTTTTGCCATAATGACGAAAACGCAAACGCGACTGCGTATAGCGTAGCTTGTACGAACCACTTTCATCTTCCGGGATCTCTTGTGGAGCCGAGTAGGGTACCTCTATATCAATGGTATGACCAGAAATGATATGGACCTGATCCCATAACTTTTGCCGAAACTCTTCCAAGTTGCGCAAGTTCGGATGCATTTGCGCCATCAAATTGACGATCATGCTGGCAAAGTCATTGCGCACTACAGGATCCTCGAAAGTGTTGATTTTCTCTACTAAACGCTTAACATTTCTACCGTACTCTTTATGACTGACCGGCTCTTGCTGCGTATTATAGGGTAAGAATTCATTCATAATCGTAAAATCTTATCGCATATTGGAAAATATGCGTTTGGTGGACGCTAAGGTAACGAACCCACATGACTAATTACATCTTGGTACTGGAAACGTTCAGTTCAGAAACGGATTAACAGTGTTTATCACGAACGGTTTAGTAGTACTTGACAGTGATCGCATCAAATGCGGGCGGACACATGGGTTCGCCCCTACAAGTATTGAAAGCTAAATCTAAGCTGAAAAGTTCGTGATAAACACTAACGTTTACGCAACCACTGTTCGGGATCCAATTTGTTGCGATCTTTCCAAATCTCTAAATGCATTTCAGATTTGCGCTCGCTTAAATCATTATAAACCGTACCTATCTGTTGTTGCGCGGCGATCTGCTCTCCTTTCTTTACATATACCTCGTCTAAATTCGCATATACAGTATAATAGGGGCCGTGTTTGACGATCACCGCCCACTGGAAGCCCGGATTGAATAACTTCTTTGTTACCCGACCTTCATACAAACTTTTCACCACCGCACTCGGATGAGCTGCAATATCCAAGCCATTATTAGTGGTTTTGATGTTCTTCAAAATAGGGTGAGAGTGCTTGCCGAAACGACTGGTGATCACGCCTTCATCTACGGGCCAAGGGAGCTTGCCTTTGTTTTTTAAGAACCTTGCCCCTAATCTGGAATCATCATTGACCGTCTTGCTCCTATTGGTCCCAGCAGTAGAGTTGAGACCCGGACTTTCTCCTATTGTTTTACTGCTTGCCGCTACTTCATTACTGGCCGCACTGATCACATTTTGGATCTCTTGATCCAAGGCTTTCATGGCCACTTGCTTCTCCCCTAACTTATTCGATAAATGTGATTCTTTTGAACGAAGCTGAATGATCAGTTGATCTTTCGCCGCTAAAGCCGTATTCAAGGCTTCTTTTTCTTGTTGCTCGATCAGTAGTAATGCTTCACGATCCTTACGCTCTTGCGCCAGGATCGTCAATTGTTCCTCTAAAGTATCTTTCAGTCCGACCACCTCTTTATACTGCTTTGCTCGGTGGTCATTGTAATACTGCATGTATTTCATGCGCTTGAAGGCATCATTCACACTTTCCGAACTGAATAAAAACAAGAGTTTATCATAAGCACTCTGACTCTTATAGGTCTCCCGAACCGTCTTCGCGTACTCTTCTCGCATCAGGTCCAGATCATATTGTAAAGAATCGATCTGATTCTGTGTTTTCTCTTCCTCTAAGGTGATCAGGTACAATTGCGCCTCTATATTTTCAATGATGAGTTCCCGATTGTTGATCTGCCGCTGTAGCAACTTGAGATCGTTCAAAGAGACTGCCTTGTCGGTACGAGTATGGCTCAACAGTTCTTGAATAAAAACAATATCCTGTGAAAGTCGCTGCTTGAGATCATTCAGATCCTGTCTAGAAGACTGGGCCGCAAGCCCAGCTTCAAAAAGAACAAAACATAGGCATATCGCACAGCCCAATGCTACGAACCGTCTACTTAAAATATGAAATCGGATAAATGCCACGGGTGATCGCTGCCCTTGCGCCTGACCGATATAGTAATTATTCCGGTATGACCAAGGTCGCTTTTTTGTATTTACTACTCACTTTGAAAGGAAACCTCAGCGGCTCATCAAACTTCACTTTACTATAGGTGAGTTCGGCGGAATAAGTAGGCTTTGCCTCTTCGCCCAAGCCCGCCAAAGGATCGCTGATCACGCTTAAAAAGCGTTCTAAAGAAAAATAATACTTACCGATCTGTTCATAATCATCGAAAGTACTAGATAAAGATACATCACTTTTCACATCCGTGACGGACATAGAGCTGATGCTCATGTCTTCACTATCTAACAACAAACGCGACGATAAAGATTCATCTTCTGTTGAAAACCGCCAACCTTCGTCCACTTCCTCCATCATCGTCATCGAATTAAACGGCAATAAATTGTTGCCCAGTATGGCATCCTGCAAAATATCGAACGAAAAAGGATATTGGGTATAGTCCTCTATCAATGAAGTAGGCTCGGCATAATAGTTCTTGCCCATTCGATCAATCGCCTTGATGCTATCCGCACTGATCACCATTCGCGCTACCTCTATTTTGGCGAAGGTAGGGAACACGCTGATCCACAACACACTATCTTTCCGCAAGCGCAGCTCGGCACTGAAGTTCTGCGAAAAATCAGGACCCTTCGCCTTGATCTTCGCCTTTGCTTTGAACAGCTCTGGTAAAATGCGGCTCTCTTCTAAATGCGCACGCACCTTACTCACGGTTTTCCCCGCCTTAGAATTATTCATCTTGCGCATCGCCCGCTTCTGTGGGTTACATGAGGCTGCTAAGAAACAAATGAGTAACAGTGCCAATAAGGGCGCAATGGCGTTTTTAGAAGAGCTAGGATTCATATTTTTCTATTCGTTCTAAGTGCTTAAACAAATGTTTTGGAGGAGGAGCATAAGGGTGCATGTGCGCAATGCAAGGCTTTAAAGAGTTGTGTTAAGCAAAGTGACATTGAGCAAGAAGTCTTATGTCTTACGTCTTGGGTCTTATGTCTAAAGGCGTCAGCCTTATCACTGCGCACACCGGGCTATCCGTTAAATTCGGCAGCCCCAATAGCTTTTCGCTGGCAGGGCTGGCGGTGGCTACCTCTGGGCCGCCCCGCCAGCCCG
>JAHDGT010000600.1 GCA_020631675.1 Bacteroidota bacterium | reverse complement strand
TAGAAGACGGTGGCTTTATTTTCTCCGGCTTCAATCACAGTCTGCAGGCCGCTTGGCAGGTGCGCACTGACAGCGAGGGCGAACTCTGTTCTTATGTTGGCTGCGACAGCACCATCCTCACAACGGTCAATGAGATTCCGACATTTAGCGATAAATCGACCGATACGTTCTCCCTCTCGCCCGTACCCGCAGATAAAGTGCTGCATGTCCGCCCACTAAGGCAAGAACACCCTATGCCCGAAGAAGGCCTGAGGATACTCCTTTTCGATGCCAACGGCAGGGAGGTGCTGGATCATGGGCTGAACGCCCGGCAGGAAACGACCGTCCCGGTGGGGCATTTGGTGGCAGGGCCTTATGCGTATCACATCATAGGCGGGCTGAGCGGTATCATTCAGAAGGGGTGGGTGGCGAAAAGGTGATATTATATTGTAATTCGTGCTTCTGCGAGGGATAGGAGTGGAAATGAGGGGGCTAAGGAGCGCACTGAGCGGCGGGCTAAAAAGGCGGCCCAGAGGTAGCCATTTTTAGCCCTGCCAGCGAAGCAGCGAACAGCACCCGAATTGCAACGGATAGCCCGGTGACCGCAGTGAAAGCTGGCGCTTTCTTAGACCCGAGACATGAGACTCGAGACATGAGATTATCTGCTCGACGCCGATTTTTCTTATTTAACTATAGCCAGTTTTTATTGCGGTTACGCAGCCTACAAATTCAAAAGAAAATCCATAGTATCTACCTGATCGGCATAGTCGTGTAGTTGGGGAGACTGGGCTTGACCGAAGGGGATGACATCCTTTCTGTTGGCAGGGTCACCCACTACGCATTGGATGCCTGTTCGTTGATCAATGATGAGGTCATTGAGGTGATTCTCATCGGTATAGTACTGATAATGTACTACGGAAATGGCAGAGGCGAGTGCTTCGTTTTCTCTGACCAAAACGGATTTACTGGCGTAGTGCTTTACCCTATTGAGCAGCAAAAGTGAAAACTGATAATCGAAATTATTCTTGTATTTGTGGTGATCGGCGATGATATCAAAAGACTGCCAGTTGTCTAATAGTCGGACGAAATCAAAATCTTGGGGGACGAAGAGTTTGGAGACATTGCGGCAGCCCAAGCCGAAGTAGCTGTACACATCGGTGCCTAAGTCTTTCAATTGCTGCTCGCTTTCTTTGCCTGTTAAAATGGCGACCGAATTTCTGTTCTTGCGAATGATGTGCGGGTACTTGCCAAAGTAGTGGTGGAAGTAACGGGCGGTATTATCGCTACCGGTGGCGATGATGGCATCGAAGTTTTTGAGCTGTGGCTGTATCTGTATGTATTGGGTGATCTCGGGTTCTATGGCGTGCAATTGCAGGGCGATGGCTTTAAAGAGGGCATCGTCTTTGCTGGATAATTTGACCTGTGCGATATGTCCACTGAGAAAAACACATAGGAAATCGTGAAAGCCCACCAAGGGGATGTTCCCTGCCATGACCAAACCCACGGTCTTTGGCGCTGGCTGTTCTTCTGGGATATTATAGGCAGCTACCCACTCTTTTAAAGCGGTCTCACTCAGCATTTGCTGACAGATCGACTGGATGGATTGTTGAATATTTTCTTTGGTGAACCACTGGTTTTCACGGTTCGCTTTATTGATATCGGCAAGTATTGGAGAAGGTTCTTCTTGTAAACACTGGCCGAGTTGTGTCAATATCCGTATCTTGTGGGCTAGTTTCATGGATTAGCATTTATTGTTACCAAACAGTGTTACTCATCTCTTTACTTGGTTAGAAGCCGATTTTTGCTGACCACAAAGAATGAAGAACACAAAGAGGCACAAAGTATTTTTCTTGCTTCTTGAACACAATTTGTGAACAAACTACTGAACCTCTTTAGATGGCTGATTGTTCTGTTCGCGAAAGTACGTTTTTAG
>JAHDGT010000095.1 GCA_020631675.1 Bacteroidota bacterium | reverse complement strand
TTCAAGAAGAGCTTCGTCTAAGAACAAAAAGCTTGATTTTTCATCTCAAAAGCCCCAACCTAAATAGTTACGTGAATTGAAAAATCTTATGACATGGCTTGTGTCCGTATAGGCTTGTTGGTCTTATGTTTCTTGATATGCACCCCCTCTTTATTCGCTGATTTCTGGGAAATTCACCCTACTGTTGCTGGTAGTGATGAAGTCTTATATGATGTCATTGAAACTACTGATGGCGGCTTCTTAGCTGTAGGTGAATTAGAAACACCGACAGGTTTTTCAGATCCTCCTACGGTAGCGGCTGGTTATTTACTTAAAACAGATGCTGCTGGTCAGACACAATGGACCAAAGAATATCCTGCGGTAGAAACCTTTAAGTCTGTCTTGCCTACGGCAGATGGTGGCTTCCTTGTTTTAGGAACGACCTATTTCTTTTCATTAATGATACCCTCCCCACCGCCACCCGGTACAGGCTCTGATCTGGTTTTGATGAAAGTGGATGCCAATGGGGACATGGTCTGGGAACAAACCTATGGTAGTGATACTGCCTTTGAGTTTGCCGAGAAAATGATCGCAGCTCCTGATGGCGGTTATTATCTGGCGGGAAGCTCGCATGGACTAACAGGAGGTAATAATGTGTTTTACTGGTTGCATGTGGATGCGACAGGAGTGATGAGTTGGGAGAATTTTTACGGAGGTAGTGGTTTAGATAACTTGACAGATATTGCCCTAGCGGATAATGGCGACCTTTATCTGGCTGGTCATACTGCCAGCTATGGTGCGGGAAGTAAAGACGGCTATTTGTTACGCTCAACAAACACAGGTATTGTTCTTTGGCAGAAAACTTATGGCACAGCGGCCTATGAGATCATTAATGGGCTGACTATAGCTGCTAATGGTGATTTATTGATGGTCGGGCATGTTTTCAATACTGCCAATGGTAATGATGATTTTTACTTTGTAAGAACGGATGCTGACGGAAATGAATTAGCCAGCCTTTCTTATGGCAATAGCATTGGTTTGGACCGTTGGTATACGATAGAAGCATTAAGTAGTGGCGGTTATCTATTGGCAGGTCAAGCATTTAATGCGAGCGGCATGAGTAATGACGCTATCATCGCCAAAATAGATGAGGCGGGCACGGTCATTTGGCAACAAGCATTTGGTGCTGCTGATTCAGATTGTTTTTACGCTTTGCGTCCAAGTAGTTACAATGGTATCATCGCAGTTGGTAACTATGCCAGCACTGAAGATGCTTATTTAGTACACACTAATAATGTAGGTACTTTTATCGCGGGCGCACAGGGCGAACTGGTGGTGATTTTAGAAGGCCCCTATGATGTGGCAACAGGTGCTATGAGCACTGCATTACATAGCAATGGCTTGATTCCGAACATCCAACCCTATAATACCGCTCCTTGGAATTATATGGGAACGGAACAAGCCCCAGCAGCAGGTCTGCCTGCGAACACAGTAGACTGGGTACTCATCGAAGCAAGTCAAGGAACAACAGTCGTACAACAGCATGCCGCTATTTTGCTTAGTGATGGTCGGGTCGTCGAGCCTGATGGTTCGCCGCTTACAATGAGTAACATCAATTCCCAAAACAACTATAGATTCGTCATCAGGCATCGCAATCACTTAGACGTGATCTCTAAAAACAACTTGAAGCTATCAGCCTCTACACCAATTGATCTGACAACTACAGTAAATACTGTCGCTGGCATGAATCAATTAACAGAAGTGACCAGTGGCGTTTATGCATTGAGAGGGGGGGATACTGATGGAAATGGTATAGTGAATATGGATGACCTATGGCTGATACATGGCAACTTAGGAGCTACAAATCTATACCTACCCGGAGATGCGAATTTAGACAGAGTAATTACCGTAGAAGATAGAAACGTATTTCGCAAGAATATGTCCACGATCGGGCATAACCGTATTCGATACTATTAATTAAAACACTCACCATTTTCTTATATTTGTAGTGGTTCGTTCAAAATCACTACAAAATGAAGAAACCCCCTTCGTTTCCCAAACTCTTACTCCTTAGCTCGATTTGCTATGTCCTTGCAGGGGCTTCGTATAGCATAGAGCTGATTGCTCAAGAAAAATTCTATCAGTTCATCACGATTACGGATGAGGTGAATGGTGAAAAAAAACAAACAGACTTAAAGCTTCCACTCGATGCGAACTTGGAGTATGAGTTAAAGCGGATCGGCTATGATGAAGCTACATTATTAAAAGAACTCAACCCGAATAGAACGGTTGAAATTCAAGTAGTTGAAGCGGTTCAGGCAGCGTTCTCCTTAAATCCAAAGACAGAGGAGACGGAGACTGTCTCAAGCGATCAATTGAAAAAGACACTTTCCCCTACAGCAACTGCTCAAAGCCAAGTAGCACAACAAGGACCTGAAACAGAAACAAAAACTATAGGGTCGAAACCCAAACCGAACAATACAATACCAACTAGTCCCGAAAGCACGGCTTTATCAGCAGAGGTGTCTACAACGAAAAGAATTGGTTCGCCGCCTAGTATGTCCAGCAATATAGTAGTGCCGCCAAGGGCGAGAGAAGTAAGGGGAACGCCATTCATTCGCATGACTTCATTGACCATGGATGATGCCTTACACCTTTACGAATTCATGCCTGAAGTGAAAACCGATCAACTCATGGAGATCAGAAAGGTGCTCTTTACTCCTAATATGCAAGTGGGAAAATACAGCCTGAGCTGCAAAATCCCTTATAGCGGAGATACCTACATCTACATTCTTTCGGAATATGGTGAAGTCGTGTTTTTCGATGTAGCTGTAAAAGGCAACTATTCCCACAACATCAGTGAAATGCCCTTACATAAAATAGGCAACTTCACGCTACTCTTCCGCAATAATGAAAGGCGTTTTGCACAAAAAATCACGATTGATGTAGAAGATTGATTAGGGTGCGTGCCCGCCTGCGGCAGGTCACCGGGCTATCCGTTGCAATTCGGTGGCTGTTCACTGCTTCACTGGCAGGGCTAAAAATGGCTACCTTCGGGCCGCCTTTTTAGCCCGCCGCTCAGTGCGTTCCTTAGCCCCCTCATTTCCACTCCTATCCCTCGCACGTGTAAATTCAAGGTTTATAGCCTATAGCCTGATCAATAATTTTACCGTAGGTATGTCCGCTTGACTAAATTGGAATCTATACATTTCTCTAGGGGTTACCCACAAGATCCTATCGTGATCAACAGATATGAAGTTCTTCTGAAATTGAGCACTTTCGAATTTACACACATAGCTATGTAGACGAATGTCGAATTTAGGGCTAGAGTATAAATTTTTACACAGTTGCTTTCCAATCCTAACGTTAATATTCAACTCTTCCCGAATCTCTCGAATCAATGCTTGTTGATGGGTTTCACCAGCTTCAACCTTCCCGCCCGGAAACTCCCATAGTCCGGCATTAGATTTCCCCGCTCTTTTTCTAGCGATCAATACTCTCCCATCCCTATGAAAAATCACAGCGGCAACAACATCTATTACTGGTTTAGGGCTTTTTTTAGAAAAAAGGTTCAATGAGTCTGTTTATTGGGATGATAGGGTAATGCGTCTTGAAGTCTTAGCGTCCTTGGTGTAGAGCGGATTAGTTTTTTCGTGAAAAAATGGATTGCCTATTTTGAGGGCCGAATGAAGTATATGCTTCATACTGATCAACGCTTGCCCTGCTGATTTTAGTTTTTATGGCGTCATCTGCTCTTCTGATCGTATCATCAACTGAATAAAGCCAGTATTCACAAGCGTTTTTCCATTCAATGGCAAATTCAGTAACCTCACCTGTCTTTCGGTTAATAATGCGTTCAAGCTCCAAACTCCGATCAATCTCTACCCGCTCATTGAAGAATTTACCCGTCTTTATTCGTTGACATTGGGTCGGTGAGGCCTCTGGTATAGAATCGAAACTTTGCATTCTAACCTTCGGTCCACTTAACTCTTCTCCTTTTACCATTTTTAAATAGGCGGCTCTACTTAAGCCAATACTCAACAGTAAGTTGAAAAAAAGAAAACAAGCCGGAAGCATTCTCTGGAATCTGCCGCTATAACTTTTTTCACCGACTGGCAGTAAAGCATAAAGAGCGGCAAAGATCAATGCGATCAAGAATAACATAAAAGGGGCACTGAACCAAGACAGTAGCTGATCTAACCACTCAATGTCATAATACACCTCAATCGGAAAGATCATTGGGCTACTGAGGCTTAACAATAAGTTTATCGTTAGCACAATAAGTGCCAAGGCCCACAATATTCTTACGGGAATTTTCTTATAAAGTATTGATGAATTGAGAAGTCTATTGAGCACGCCGGTATTTTTTTACAATTCTATGTTTTTTTGTGCTTGTGAATACTAAATATCACCGTAAATAAATCGCTTAGTCTTCTAATGATTTACCTTTTAATGCCGTTTGTATGGCCAGATCCATCACTCTTTCAGCATAAGGACGACTTATTTCATTCAGCTTTTCTATTTCTTGATGAATGCTATTTTTATCGTCCGACTGAGATAAAAGATCTTGAAGATATGAAATTTGATTGGTAGTAACTTTAATTTCTTCTTCACTAAGTAGTTTAATATTTCTATTGATGAACTGCTGAGTGGTTTTAATCAGGTTTTCCGCTTCTACCTGGGCTTCTCTTAAAGCTCTTGCCTGCATGTCCGCATTCGCATTTTTAAGGCTGTCTAATAACATTGTAGCCATCTCCTCTTCGGTCAGTCCGTAAGAAGGACGAACCTCAATACTTTGCTCAACACCTGAGCGGAGCTCCTTCGCTCTTACTTTAGTGATCCCATCAGCATCGATCAAAAAAGCCACTTCTACCTTAGCCAGCCCGGCAGGCATCGCAGGAATACCTTTCAAATGAAATTCCCCTAACTTTCTATTATCCGCGACAAGGTCACGTTCGCCCTGATAAACGCTGATGCGCATATTGGCTTGTCCATCAAGCTGCGTGGTATATTGACGAGCTGCTCTAAGCGGTACTTTAGAGTTACGCGCGATAATGACATCCATTAAACCACCCATTGTCTCTATTCCTAATGATAAAGGAGTAATGTCCAGCAATAACAAATCCGTATTATTACCCGCTAAGACATCCGCTTGTATGGCTGCACCTAAAGCTACCACCTCATCAGGGTCTAAGTTGTCATTGGGGCTTTTATTGAAAAAGCCGCGCACGGCTTCTTTCACTGCCGGCACCCGGGTAGAGCCGCCTACTAATACGATCTCATCGATTTCTTCTTTTTGTAATTCCGCGTCTTTTAACGCTTGCTTACATGCACTTATCGTTTTAGCAAGCAATGGCGCGATCAATTGCTCAAAAGTGCTTCTTGAAATTGAAAAAGAATGGCTGTTGATAACACATTCATAGTTCTGCCTTGTGCTCAATGCGATTTTAGCCTTTTCAGCTTCTACTCTAAGGCTTGCAGCAGTCGATTTATGATTTAAAAGTTGTGCAGCTTTTTTTGGTACCTGAGACAGCCAATGGTCTATGATCACCCGGTCAAAATCATCACCTCCTAGAAAGGTGTCTCCGTTGGTAGAGAGCACCTCAAAAGTGTCTTCTTCAATACTGAGAATAGAAACATCAAAAGTACCACCCCCTAGATCATAGACGACGATTTTTTGTTCTTCGGTATTCGTTGATGATTGCCCTATTCCGTAAGCTAAACTGGCTGCTGTAGGTTCATTAAGTATACGAAGTACATCTAAGCCCGCTAATTTACCCGCATCTCTAGTAGCTTGTCTTTGTGCATCGTTGAAATAAGCGGGTACTGTGATCACCGCTTTACGTACAGTTTGACCTAAAGCAAGCTCTGCCCGCTTCTTTAGCTGCCCGAGTATCAAAGCAGATAACTCAATAGGGGTATAAAAGCGATCACCCACGCGAACTTTGACCAATCGGTCATCATCAGAGTCTATAACTTGATAAGCGAAATAATCACTGTGCGCTTGTACATCGCTATAAGATCTACCCATAAGTCGCTTAACCGAGAAAATGGTACGCTCGGGAGCACTGACAAGCTTATCTTTTGCATCATTACCGATGATCAGATCTCCTTTCTCCGGAAAATGAATGATGCTAGGGACTAGCTTTCTACTACCAGTATCGTCTTTTATCGCGATAGCTGTATTGCTTATTGGGTCTATAAAAGCAACTAAGCTATTCGTGGTACCTAAGTCAATACCAACGATAACTTCATTTTTGGCAGTTGATGAATGTGTATTGGGAGCATCTAAAGCACCCGTTTTCATATTGATATTAACCTTGGCCATCTGATCTGTACGAAATTTATGATAGTGAGCTAGTTTAAAGTTATTTTCTCGACCTTACCCCTAAGTCATTGATTATGAATATTTCAGCTTTTTTTCGCCCCGTACTTTTCAAGTACGAAACTCAAAAAGAGCTTCATCTTCAAAATCAAGCACTTAGGTGCGGTTCAGATGAAAAACTTTAAGCTACCTCAGTCGAACAGTAAAAGACTTAGAAGGGTTCGGCATCAAAAGGTCAAATAGATTTTTTCAGCCAGCTGTTCAACAGAGGGCAAAGGTAATCAAGACCATTTTTATAGAATACCGCTTTCAAGATTATTTGTAGCTAATTAGAAAATGACATTTCAGCCAAAATGGGCTGACCTAAACAGTTAAAAAAACAGAGAGGGGGAGGTAAATTGTTTGAGAAAGGAAAATAGAAGGAAGGGATTGTGGGGGCATAATTATTACAGAGGGATTCAAAATGTGTGGTGTTTTTTATACTTAAGGTCGGTCAGTTGGGTAGGAGCTATTTCCCATCTGGTAGTTTTCACTTTGTAAACTGCCTCTAGGTTTTACTTCTCCTGTGATAGTGATGGTTTGTGCGCCATCTATGGAATTAGATATGATATCTACGGTTTTGTAGATCGGACCTAATCTGCCGTTCGTATCATAATTGATGGTCAGACTGCTTGACTGCCCCGGATGTATGAACTCCCTTGACCAGTTTGAAGTCGTACACCCACAAGAAGCTTTAACCAGTTTTAAGATCAGAGAACCGTTGCCTAGATTAGTGAAAGTAACTTCTCTACTGATCTCACCTTGTTCTTCAATGACACCTAGATCTAAGATGTTGGATTCTAATGATAGAATCGGACCGTTTGCTTGTTGTGCGAACGCGAACGCGCTCAGCAACATACAAGCAAGTGTAAGCATGATTTTTTTCATTGTGATAATGTTTTAAATACTACAAATAAGACGATAAAAAAGATTAAGGTTATTTTAACCTAAGTCATAATATGGACACAAATTTAAGTTAAATTTTTAGTTTTTTGCTAAAAAAATTGACTTTATTTTGCCTTTTGACCTTTGTTCTTTATGAATAATTTATAGAGCGTTACAATAATTAAATAAAAAATATATCTGTAAGTTGCTTTTTATTATTGTTTTGTTACGGGTGAAAGCGTGATTTTTTTGTTTTTAATAATCAAGCTTAGTGAGTGCTTTGCGTCATTATAGCAATAAGTTGAAGCTTGACTATTGCAGGCTTGTCACGTATTAGTCAATCATCTAAATTGAAGAAGCTTGTTTTAAGAGGTTTCAGATGTAACCTTATCCCATTAAAGCCCTTATTTCTTCACACTGAGAAAGCGAACTAAACTTCGTTTCGCTATGGGTAAAAGCGTTTCAGCTATTGGGTAGTTTTCAGGACTACTGATCATAAATGTCGCAGGATTGGGCAGGTCAGGTCTACGGCTGATCAGGTCTAATTTTATATTCGCACAGGTATTTGAAAAGCGTTTCGCATAAGTGTCTATATACTTTGTTCTGATAGCTCTAAAACGCGCATTGGCTTGCTCGATGATGCTTAAATGGTAATCATAAACCACCGTATCACTTTGATCGCCATTACGGATTAGTAGGTAACCACTGTCCGTGTGTAGCGGTATGACGCCTATGGTCTCAAAGCTTAACTTATGTTCTATGGATTCATAAATTTCGCTACCCTCTTTCATGGATTTTTCAATTCGGGGTATGGCATAATCAAGTATGTTCCTGATCTCTATCATGTGCGAGTGCTCATGCATGAGGGATTCATAGACCAGGGTGAATTTTTCTAAGTCTACTTGTTTCAGCTTTTTTGGGAAATGAGATTGTAGTTTACTCTGTTGCTCGTGCAGTTGGAGCAAGCTCTGGTGATGTAGGATCAGATCAGAAAGAAAGGGATATACTTTCTGGTCATTGAAATGTTTTTGTACAGCTTGCAGATAGCCCAGCAATACATACTTTTTATATTCAAAGTCGATCGTACCTTCTACAACCCAGTTTTTTGATAAGCTTGCCATATGCTGTTTAGATTTTCATGTCAGGACCGCGCGAAGGATAGGAGTGGTATGAGGTGGTGCCAATGGCTATTGAGCGGCGGGGGGGCGGCCCAGCGCACCGCCAGCCCTGCCAGCGAAAAGCCATTGGCACTGCCGAATTTAACGGATAGCCTGGCCCGCAGGGCGCGCCATTATTGTTAAAAGAAGCAATCACATTCTCAAAATAAAAATGCGCTATTCCTTCTTAAAAAGCAAGCACCGAGGTAATGTTTACTTAACATTTGACATTGATTGGGCTATTAGACTGCCAAAACGACAAGTGGTTTGAATTTATGGCGGAGATACTGTCGCTTGAACAGCTAAATTGACAGGAAAAACCCCTTGGCACATTATATGTGAAAATCAATCTCGTGATAGCAATGTTTCGGGTGTTCGTACATCACTTATTTACCCGACCAATTGTTCTGAATCATTAAACTTAAACGACTAATAAAGATGGGTGTTAACATCAAACCATTAGCGGATCGTGTATTGGTTAAACCTGCTCCGGCAGAAACCAAAACGGCTGGCGGTATCATCATTCCTGATACGGCTAAAGAAAAACCACAGCGCGGTGAGATCGTTGCTGTTGGTAGCGGTAAGAAAGACGAACCAATGACGGTTAGCGTTGGTGATAGCGTATTGTACGGAAAGTACGCTGGTACGGAAATTAATGTAGAGGGCGTTGACTACCTCATCATGCGTGAAAGCGATATCTACGCGATCGTTTAATCTCGCTGGTTTTTTCCTTCGGGTAGATCAATACTACTTACTACCCGCACATTCACCTTATACTTACACAATAAAAAATAGACCATACAGATATGGCAAAGATGATTCAATATGATGTGGACGCTAGAGACAAACTCAAAAGAGGTGTCGATGCTTTAGCGAACGCAGTTAAAGTTACCTTAGGCCCTAAAGGTCGTAATGTGGTGATCGAGAAGAAATTCGGTGCACCAGCGATCACTAAGGACGGTGTAACTGTTGCCCGTGAGATCGAGTTGGAGGATCCAATGGAGAACTTAGGGGCACAAATGGTTAAAGAAGTTGCTTCTAAGACCAATGATGTGGCAGGTGACGGTACAACTACCGCAACTGTTTTATCTCAAGCGATCGTTACCGCTGGTTTAAAGAGTTTAGCCGCAGGTGCTAACCCAATGGACTTGAAGCGTGGTATTGATAAAGCGGTTGATCAAGTAGTGGCTACTTTAAGTAAAATGTCCACTAAAGTGGGTAATGATTACGATAAGGTGCAACAAGTAGGTTCTATCTCTGCTAATAATGATGAAGAGATCGGTTCTTTGATCGCTGAGGCGATGAAGAAAGTGAAGAAAGAAGGTGTGATCACGGTAGAGGAAGCGAAAGGTACCGAAACTACTGTTGATGTAGTAGAAGGTATGCAGTTCGACCGTGGTTATTTATCACCTTACTTCGTTACCAATGCGGAGAAGATGAATGCCGAGTTGGATTCACCTTTCATTTTGATCTTTGATAAGAAGATCAGCACGATGAAAGATCTTTTACCAGTATTAGAGAAAACAGCTCAATCTGGTCGTCCGCTTTTGATCATCGCTGAAGATGTGGAAGGCGAGGCTTTGGCTACATTAGTAGTGAACAAATTGCGTGGTACGATCCGTATCGCAGCAGTTAAAGCACCTGGTTTCGGTGATCGTAGAAAAGCGATGTTAGAAGACATCTCCATTTTAACTGGTGGTACGGTGGTTTCTGAAGAGCGTGGCTATAAATTGGAGAATGTAGACATCTCTTTCTTAGGTCAAGCTGAGAAAGTAGTGATCGACAAAGACAATACGACCATCGTTGGTGGTAAGGGTACGAAGAAAGATATTACTGCTCGTACCAACCAGATCAAAGCTCAGATCGAGACTTCCACTTCTGACTACGATAAAGAAAAGCTACAAGAGCGTTTAGCTAAGTTAGCGGGCGGTGTTGCAGTACTTTATGTAGGTGCGCCGACCGAAGTGGAAATGAAAGAGAAGAAAGACCGTGTAGATGATGCTTTACATGCGACACGTGCTGCTGTTGAAGAAGGCATCGTTCCTGGTGGTGGAGTAGCTTACATCCGTGCGATCGCTGGCTTAGACAAGCTAAAAGGTGCTAATGATGATGAGCAGACCGGTATCGAGATCGTTCGTAGAGCTATTGAGGAGCCTTTGCGTCAAATTTGCGCTAACGCTGGTTTAGAAGGATCGGTGATCGTTCAAAAGGTGAAAGAAGGCAAGAAAAACTTCGGTTTCAACGCACGTACGGAAGAGTACGAAGATCTGTTGAAAGCGGGTGTGATCGATCCTACTAAAGTAACTCGTGTTGCTTTGGAGAATGCAGCATCTATCGCATCAATGTTATTGACCACAGAGTGCTTGATCGTAGATAAGCCATCTGAAGAAGAACATGGTCACCACCACGGAGGTGGAATGCCAGGCGGTATGCCAGGTATGATGTAAACGAAGACATAAGATTTAAGACGTAAGACATAAGATTTCCTGCACTCGCCGAAGTCTGGTAAATGAATTGACTTACGTACTTGAAATTGATTTAAAAAGCCCCGTTCGATTTAATCGGACGGGGCTTTTTTGTTTTAAGTAGTAAAACAGATACTTTGCAGTAAACAAACCATTATCATTATGTCTACCGAACAAAAAAATAAGGGCAAAATCGTATGGCAAGACCTCACCGTACCCAATGCCGAAGAAGTAAAAGATTTTTATGAAGCCGTAGTAGGCTGGGGGAGCACCGCGCAAAGTATGGGTGATTATGATGACTATAACATTCAACCCAATCCTCAAGCAGCTTATGAACAAACCTTCGCCGGCATTTGTCACGCCCGTGGTAGCAACGCCAAGATCCCCGCTCAATGGATGATCTATATCCAAGTAGAAGACGTACACGCCAGCATAGAGGCTTGTTTGAATAGGGGAGGAGCCGTTTTAGATGGACCCCGTAAAATGGGTAAAAGCGATTTCTGTGTGATCAAAGATCCCGCAGGAGCCGTATGCGCATTAATAACCGAAGCAAAAGAAGAAGCATAAATAAAAAGCCCATCCTGAGAATTTTCAGGATGGGCTTCAAATCAAACGTAAAGATTACAGAGAAAGACAGAAAAATCTTACGTCTTGTGTCTTACGTCTTATGTCTAAAAGAGATTACTTCTCTTCCAAAGAAACAGGAACTGTCAATACAGGCTCTTCAGAAGAAACAGGAGTAACGCCTTCTACTTTAGCAGCAGCGGCAGCAGCAGCTTTCTTAGAAGCGCAACAGCCAGCAGCAGCCGACTTAGAACAAGTCTTAGCCTTAGCAGCCGCATTAACAGCGTTCACTTCGCTTTCACCCGCTACAGAAGCGGCAGCAGCAGCTTTCTTAGAAGCGCAACAACCCGCAGCAGCAGCTTTAGAACAAGTCTTCGCTTTCGCAGAAGCACTCTCACCCGCTACAGCAGTAGCAGCAGCCGACTTAGAACAAGTCTTCGCAGCAGTTTTAGAACAAGTTTTCTTAGCAGCAGCTCCGTCTTGAACAACAGCAGCCTTAACTACTTTAGCTTCGCTTTCGCCAGCTACAGAAGCAGCAGCAGCTTTCTTAGAAGCGCAACAACCCGCAGCAGCAGCTTTAGAACAAGCTTTCTTAGCCGTACCATCCTGAACAACAGCAGCCTTAACTACTTTAGCTTCGCTTTCGCCAGCTACAGAAGCAG
>JAHDGT010000094.1:2385-12099 GCA_020631675.1 Bacteroidota bacterium | reverse complement strand
GTGTTTCTTTTATCGTGGCAAATTTTATACCTAAATGGGGTATAAGCGCAGTAATATATAGGAAAAGCTTGATGGTGTGGTCAAGCTTTCCCATGACAATTTGTAGTATTTGATAATAATCTTTTCAAATGCGGGCGACCACAAGGGATCGCCCCTACATTAGTAAAGGCTGTAAAAGTTCATACTAAAAGTTACTGTCTAATCCCTTTTTTTGAACAGATCTCTCAATCTGCGCTTTTTGGGTTGCTCTTCTTTTGGCTTTGGAGTCACTTTAGGTCGGGTATTACCTTTAGGTCGGACTTTTATCCTATCGGATCGGGATTGATCCCCTTTGGTCTGATCTCCTTTGTTTGAACCGCCACCATTTTTAGGCTTTACCTCAACTCGGCGATCTTTATCTTTAGGATTGACCGGATTGAATACATTGCGGTCTTTTTTCCTTGGGTTAACTGGTTCTACGATCTCAGGCTCTTCTTCAAATGGCTTTAATGGTGGCTTATAGATGTAAGTGCCGCTATGATGCGTACAGCCTAACTCATAAGCAGTAGTGTCATTGCTGATGGCGAATGTATCTCTTGACATTTTTTTGAAGGCGGGGTCCTTATAGAGTTTTCGTAAGAAATCACCGCAACTCGGCAATGCCATATTCGCTCCTTGTCCGTAACGTATGTCTCTGAAACGCACCCTTCTATCGGCACCACCTGCCCATGCGCCCACTACTAAATTCGGCGTGATGCCCATGAACCAGCCGTCGGTATTATCTTGAGTAGTACCCGTTTTGCCGCCAATGGCCTGATCTAGCCCATATACAAAGTTTATTCTTCGAGCAGTACCACTATCTACTACGGCTTCAAGCATTTTACACATCTTTTCTGTGGTTTCCTGACTCCAGACTTTTTCCCGATCTTCAATTTCCGGTGATTCGAACTGATCTAAAACTTTACCACTCGCATCTTCAATACGGAGTAGATAGGTGGGTTCTTGTATGCCATAGCCCCCATTCACGAAAGAGGCATAAGCACATACCATTTCCTGTACTGAAATATCCGCGGTTCCTAAAGTGATTGAAGGAACTGCTGGTAACTCACTCTTGATCCCTACTTTTTTAGCATAATGTAAAACGGAATCAACAGTTGCCTCGAACATGATCTGAACGGAAACGGTATTGGTGGAGGTCATCATAGCCCCTCGCATCGACATATAGCCGCCATAGACCCCATCCGAGTTACCGGGCGTCCACTGCTTACCATACTCATCCGTATAGGTGCGCAATTCATTGGGGTAGAAGTTACAGGGGCGGGAAGCACCTGTTTCTAAGGCTGTAGCATATACCAAAGGTTTGAAGGTACTTCCAACCTGCCGCTTACTTTGGGTATGATCGTACTTGAAGTATCTATGATCCACACTGCCCACCCAAGCACGTACTTCGCCTTTGTGCGGGTCTAGTGCCATCATGCCCGTATTCAAGAAATAGAGGTAGTAGCGCAAGGAGTCATTCGGACTCATCGTGATTTCCAATTCTTGATTGTCATCTCCATCGAAGCTGAATACCCGCATTTTCTTTGGTGTGCGGAAAGAACGCATAATATCCGCCTCGCTCACACCTTTGGCTTTCATGTTTCTGTAGCGCGGACTATTTTTCTGTGCTCTTTCCACTACTTCTTTATCAGATCCTTCCCAAGGGTGGTAGCTTTTCCAGAACTTATCGCTCTTACTGCCTTTCCAATGCTCATTAAAATCCTTTTGCAGCTTTGTCATATGCCCTCGCACCGCTTCTTCCGCATACTGCTGCATACGAGAGTCGATCGTGGTATAGATCTTCAAACCATCGGTAAACACATTATAGCGGTCGCCATTGGGTTTTCTGTGGTCTTCTCCCCATTTCTTCAGATCATCTTTCAATCGATCGCGGAAGTGCGGAGCAGGTCCTTCACTGAAGCTCTCTCTTCTGTATTGTAATTCTAAAGGTTTTTCCTTGTAATTGCTGGCTTTAGTAGCAGTGAGGTAGCCTTGCTTCACCATGAGATCCATGACCACATTTCTTCTACCTAAGGCGCGTTTAGGGTTTCTTCTCGGACTATAGTAGGTCGGTGCTTTTAGCATACCGATCAAGGTAGCCGCTTCATGTACATCCAGATCTTTAGGTTGCTTGCTGAAGAAACGCTGAGAAGCCGTACCAATACCAAAAGCACGCTCACCAAAAGAAACCGTATTCAAATAAAGTGCTAAGATCTCTTCTTTTGTATACACATCATCCAAACGCTTAGCAATGATGGCCTCCTTCATTTTGAAGACCGGAATACTCTGCCCTTCACGCTTATAGAGGTTCTTGATCAATTGCTGCCCGATCGTACTACCCCCACCACTTGAGCTATCTTGCAATAAGATGGTTTTAATGATCACACGGATATAGGCTTGCAAGTCAAAACCCTTATGCTGAAAGAAGCGGGCATCTTCAGTAGCCACTAAAGCTTGGATCACATTCGCCGAGATGTTCTCATACTTCACATTGGTCCGATTCTCATCATAGATCCTGCCCAACAATTGCCCGTCTATAGAGTAGATCTGACTTCCTTGCGGGTTTTTGATGGCTTTAAGTTCATCTCTGGTAGGCAATTCACCGAAGCTGCCACCTCGTACCATCATTATGAAGACGAACAAGGCTATAGCACCCAACAAAGCCATTATACCGGCAAATAAAAACAGCTTCTTCCAAAAGCTGCCTTTGCCAAGTCTTGTTTTCAATGAACCCCAAAAGGCCGATAGGCGAGCACCGAAATCGCTTTTCTTTTTGACCGGCTTTTTCGGCTGTTCCGCCTCCTGATTAGGACGGTTGTTCGGGTTGGGGAATAGTATCTTAGTGGGCGTTCCTTCGCTCATAATTGAGATTGTGGTCGACTATATTGCTTTCAGCCGACAAAAATAAGACAATAGCGTACTTTAAGACGAAAAAAGGATGGGAAGTTGCTGATGAAAGCACAATTAAGTATTTCTGTACGTTATACACCTATACTATATTCACGTTCATACAGAGGGCGTTTCAACTTACCATCAAAAAAGGCATTCAAATGAAGTATAAAATCATAACGCTTTTACTATTAGGCGTATTGGCTATTTGTCCATCAATTGATGTATCGGCACAAGCTTCTTATCAAGACCGATTAGAGAGAGACTCTATACGTCAAGAAAAGCAATTGCTCATTTACAACTTGAAAAATGAACATACGACCTTGTTAGTGCGACTAAGGGGGAACAGCAAAAGTTTAGCGGCATATGAGTCGGCAGGTCAAACAGAGATCGTGAAAAGAATGAAATACGAGTTAAGGAAAGAACATCATAATCTCATTAGCGCATTCTCGAAATTCAAGTTTTGCAAGGTGCTTTTCTTCCATTCTGAAGACTCTAAAAAACTTATTGCAGGAGAACACCAAGGTATTTTTCTGAACGCTAACTTAGAAAAAGACCCTTCCATTGTATTGACTACAGAAGATTTCGCGCTCATAGACGTTGGCCCGGTCAGAAAACCTACAGAAGAAGGTAAAATAGAATCCCCCACAGGAATATCAAGAGCACTGGTCGTAAAAGACAAAGAACTTAAACCCATCGGGGATCCATTTCCGTACTATGAAAACTTGGCGTTCAGAAGCATTGAAAAAGCTGTTCCCCGATTAGAAAACGCTTTTAATAAGTTCTATCAACGTTCAATGCCAAGGATCACTCCAGATAGAAAAAGATATTGATCATATGGGCGCATGCCCGCCTGCGGCAGGTCACCGGGCTATCCGTTCTTATTAAGCGCACTGCCTGGCGGTTCCTTGCTGCCTATTGCGGTGGCTACCTCTGGGCCGCCCCCGCAATAGGCGCACTCACACGCCATTCAGCACCCTTAATACCACTCCTATCCCTTGCGCGGCCCTCCAATAAAAAAATCCCCTTATCCAGCATTACGATATGCAGCTGGACAAGAGGAAATCTAACTAACTAAAAGTATAGTGAAATTGGGGCAATTTAGAATGCGACCCCAACAGTGATCTCGGTATTATAATCCAAACGGTTCAAATTGAATTCAGAGAAGTTGTCGATCACCTCCGTCTTGAATTTATTGTAGCCCATATTGAATTCCGCACCCACTCTGAAAATCTTTAACAGCTTTAACTGAGCACCCGCTAATAAGCCGAAGCCCGCTCTAACATCACCGCTTCTAAAGCTGTCTTGAGAGCTGCCGATCACATCTTCAGTGCTAAAGTTGATAGGCACAAACGCACCGAGATAAGGCAGTACCGGACCAACTTGAAAGTGTTTTTCTAAGCCCAAATAAGCAGTCAAATTATTGCGGATCACATCGTAATTAGTAGCAAATCCATCGTTCAATTCATATTCTAACTCAGAGGAGCCAACGCCTAAACGAAAAGCCCACAAACTCTTGTCAAAAAAGCGAACATTACCAGAAAAACTGGTCTCTCCCGCAAAAGCGATTTCACCGGTATCAGGGTCTTGTACGCGTTCAAAACTGAAAGCATTGAAATTACCGGTTATGCTGATACGCTGCTGCGCAAGCACATTTTGAGATTGAAAAAGGGAAAGTAATGCAATTACTGTTAAGGTGATAAATTCAAGATTTTTCTTTAACATGTTGGTCGTGCTAAGGTGAATGATAAATAGTTTTGACATAGCGATAGCCATTCTTAGACTATGGAAATGCCAATTGGTTACATCTTTAATGAAAGATAAATTGAACAGTAAAGATTACTGCTATTAGAACGGTTCCCAGCGCGAAATTAGTCTATGATCGGCTTTGAAAAAGACCAAAAATCGGCTGCTTTGCCATAGTGTGTTAAAAAACGTTCCGCATCAGGTTTTATCTGCTCAACCGCATACGAAAAACTCTCTTCGGTCCATTGAGGCGTTCGGATATTATGCTGTCTATTAAACAAACTAGATTGCAATAATTGTTGCTTTATGTATCTCGGAACCAATTTGATGGCAGCATTAGTAAACGAATTGTTTTTTAAGAAGGCAGAGAGTTTGGTTCTATTGACTTGGCTGTCCGCACTATTCTTAACGTTAGTGGTATTTAATACATGAGCCACTTGAGTATCCAAGCCTAAAAAAGCATAACATCTTGCTGTTGTTGCTATAGGGTCGTTGATCAAGTCCTCGAAAAAAAGTACTAAAATCTGATCATCAGAAAAGTGAGTTCTATAGCTATTGATCTGCGACCAATATTTGGATCGATCTATAAAAGCTGGTGCTCGTTCATTTGATAGAAGGATATCAGCGAAATCAAGACAGTCTACTTTAGACCGATGCAACATTTTCCAATTGGATACCAAACGGTCAAGTGGATGTCTGACTATATAAATGAGCTTCACATGTGGGAGCTGCTGTGCTATTCTTTTCGGAGTATCCGGGTATTTGGTATTCATACTATAAGTAACGCTACCCTCGCCACAAAGCTGATCCGATTTGGCTTGCTCAAACAACTGACTATAAGATTCCAGCCCCTTTTCATAATGCCGATCAAAAGAAAAGAAATTCGGTTCTTTCGGATCCGACATGAAAATCTGGGGATGATGGTTTAAATAATCACAAAGGCTGGTCGTTCCGCTTTTGGCCGCGCCAATTACTATGAAATCCGCTAATCGCATTCCGCGAAGGTAAGGGCTTGTATGGAAATCTTACACGCTCTTAAATTTCAAGTACTATCTGCTGAATGAGTGATTCTTGACTATGGGTCTAAAGCGGACAGATAATTGTGGATAAGTTAAAAAAAGAAGAGTGCCTTAGAACCAAATGATTACGAAGAACGTATTCTTAAATGTGGAACGTTCGTGCTACTTGTCCACACTTTAAACTTGATTTTGCACAAAAAAATCCACAATTGAGCACGGGTGTGGATAAAATTGTGGATAAAGGGTGTTTAACGGTGGATTAATATCGTGCCATCAATGGGTTTTATCGACTCAACAAACGCTTTTGCACCGCATGCGGCTGTTGATATTTTATAGCATAAACTTTCTCTTGATCTGCCCTTTCTGAAAGGCTTGGGCATTAACTTTGAGACCCTACTAAACCCTTCCCATTATTATTTTCAGCTAAGATGGCAGAACCTAAAAATATCAATACCAATTACCGTACATCTAATCGGTCAAACTCCAACCGTAGAGAGGCTGCGGCATTGGGTTTTGATAAGATCCAGCCACAGGCTAGGGATTTGGAAGAAGCGGTATTAGGAGGAATGATGTTGGACCGTGAAGCCGTAGCAGAGGTGGTTGAAATACTAAAACCCGAAAGTTTTTATGTTGCGGCCCACGGACATATCTTCGAGGCGATCCACAATCTATTCGGACGTTCTGAGCCTGTTGATATACTTACTGTGACCGCGGAGTTGCGTAAAATGGGCAAATTGGAGGAAGTTGGTGGCCCTTTTGCGATCACCCAGCTCACCAATAGGGTAGGAAGTACAGCCAATATAGAGTACCATGCGCGAATCGTATCTGAAAAGTACATCTTCCGCGAATTGATCCGTACTTCGAATGCTGTTATTAAAGACGCATTCGACGAAACAACGGATGTCTTCGATCTATTGGATAAAACCGAACAGAACCTATTTGATATTACTGAGCGAAACCTTCGCCGCTCCTACGAGCAAATGGGTAGCTTGGTCAGCCAAGTGATCAAACAACAGGAAGAAGGTTTAGAACATCAGGACGGTTTAACAGGAGTGCCTTCTGGTTTTACTGAATTAGACCGTTTGACATCAGGTTGGCAGCCTTCTGATTTGGTGATCTTAGCGGCTCGTCCGGCAATGGGTAAAACAGCTTTTGTATTGACCATGGCAAGGAATGCCGCGGTAGATTTTAATCGTCCGATCGCTGTTTTCTCGCTTGAGATGAGTGCGGCGCAGCTGGCCACTCGTTTGATTGCTTCAGAATCAGGCATCGCCAGTGAACGCTTTAAGCGTCGTGACATGCAAGGACATGAGATCGTGGAATTGGCTGCTAAGTTGGACCGATTATCTGAGGCTAAAATTTTCATTGACGATACACCAGCGATCAACATCTTCGAATTGCGAGCGAAATGCCGCCGTTTAAAGATGCAGCATGACATACAAATGGTCATCATTGATTACTTGCAGTTGATGAGTGGTGGAGGTAGTAATAAGTCGGGAAATCGAGAGCAGGAGATTTCTAGTATCTCGCGTGCTCTGAAAAGCATCGCTAAAGAATTGAATGTTCCCGTAATTGCCTTATCTCAGCTAAGTCGTGCGGTAGAAACCAGAGGAGGGGATAAGCGACCACAGCTATCGGATCTTCGTGAATCTGGAGCGATCGAGCAGGATGCGGATATGGTGTTGTTCTTATACCGACCAGAATATTATGGTTTCGATCAAGATAATGAGGGCTCAACTAAAGGGATCAGTGAGGTGATCGTGGCCAAACACAGGAATGGTGCGTTAGATACGGTGAAGCTTCGCTTCGTTCCTCAATTCGCGAAATTTGAGAATTTAAATAGTTTCTCTGATACGGTTCAAGGACTAACGCCTTTAAATGATCTTGGCGGTACCATTGACGGTGGCGTCATGACGCTCGGGTCTAAAATGAATGGCGATCATTCCAACACACCGGACGAACTTCCTCCCTTACCACCTCTTGATCCTATGGGTGGGGATGATGTGCCATTCTAATACTCACGCTATAAATCCGTTTTCAAAACGGACAAGCCAATGCCTGTTTTACCGTATTCATTGCCGCTGTAAATCATATAGGTTTTACCCTTGTGTTCAAAAACATGGGGGTAAGAAACGGCTTTGCCGTCCCAATCCTTAGTGTTGCCACTAGCAGTGAGACCAGCCTTTTCATCTTGTCTCGACCAGTGTTCACCATCTTTGCTTTGAGCGTACCCGATTTGGTAGTGCTCGCCTCTAAAGGCGAACCACATTTCCCAAAGGGCTAAGTGCTTGTTAAAGCGCACACTTGGGCTGCAAATGCTATGTTCTCCTTCGTTAATGGGTGTGATGCAGCTAATATTATCCCTTGCCCATATGAGCCCGTCTTTGCTGTATGCGTACTTGATCACATACTGATGCTTGTGATCGCCTTCTTCTAGTCCCCAGCCTAAAAAGCTGGTATACCACATTTTGAATAATTGTTCCTGTTCATCAAAAAGTACGCAGACCGAACCAGTAGAAAAGGGTTCTTCATGTGTTCTGGATAGGATAGGTGCTCTGCTGATTCTAATAAATTTATTGTCCGGATTTTCAATGTTGCTATTCCTTTTCGCCGCACCCAACTGCAAATTGAAAGGCGTACGAAGGGTAGGCATCCAACCCACATAGTACAAAATCTCAAGCCCGTCTTTTTCAATGATCCAAGGGTAGGAAACTCCATTTTCATCAAAAGTGCCTAATTCCCCTAGGTCAAATAAAGCCTCTTTGCTTACTTGAAGCACCTTATTAGGGTCATTAATGTCTATACGAATTCGCCCTACTCTTGAACAATTATCCGTCCCTCGTCCAGAGAAATAGATGTCGACCAGATCCGTCCCTTTCACCACTGTCGCAAAAGCGGGCCCGCACCAAGTAGACATCCAAGGGATATCTGACATGGGTGCTATGATCTTACCCAATCTTGACCATTCCCATTTATTCATGCTGAAAACTGCTTTTGGGAAGAAGGAATGGAAGTGTGTAGTTGCGACTGGGAAACCTCTTCATCTATAATGAATAAGGGACGTTTTCTTGCTTGGCGGAATACTTTTCCTAAATACAAACCTATAAATCCTAAACTCATCATGACCATCCCACTACTAAAGAAAATGATCGCCAAGAGCAAACCATTCCCAATGGAGATACTTTGTTGGGATACCGCAAGCAATAGAGGTACTAAGCCGACAAACAGGAAAAGCAAACCCAACCAAAAAGGAATATGCAGTATTCTACTTGATCTGAAAGTAAGTCCACTGACCGCCAGGTCGATCAGCCGACTAAGGGTATAGGTGCTTTTGCCTGAAAAACGTGCTTGTACAGGCACTTCTATAAAGTCATGCTGGAACCCTAACCAGCTGAGTAACATTAAGTATTGTGGTTCCGCATCCTCGAATCTGAGGTAGGCATCTACTACTTTTCTACTAATAATGGAGTAATTTCTTACGTGTTTATCAAATGCTTTGCGCCTAAGAATAACGCGTAGTAGACGGTTGTACAAATTGGAAGTGAAGCTGCGCCACCAACTGTGCTGATGGTCTTTATGGTAGCTATAAACAATATCCACTTTCGGATTGGAGATAGCCCGTTCGTATAAGCGTTTTATGTGAGCAGGCTCATCTTGTAGATCCGCATCCATAATCACGACCCATTGCCCTTTGGCCAAACTCAAGCCTGCGAAAATAGCTGGATGTTGCCCGAAATTCCTACTTAAACGAATGCCTCTTAAATTGGGGAATTGGGAACAAGCAGCCAGAATCGCCTGCCAGCTCTCGTCCGGACTGCCATCTTCTACTAAGATGATCTCGTAGCTATTGGTAATGCTACTTGCGGTCTTATCGATGCGACTAACTAATTCAGCTACGATTTCCGCGGAGCGATATACTGGAGCCACTATAGAAAGCAAAACGGAAGCCTCTGTGGATGATATAGAAGGTTCTAACATCATATGCGTAAGAAGATGCAAGATACCCAATCCACAGTTGCATTCCGAATTGCATTAAATGGAC
>JAHDGT010000094.1:0-2285 GCA_020631675.1 Bacteroidota bacterium | reverse complement strand
TAATGCTGACCATATACATACCAGCAGAAAATTCACTCATGTCAACTTTTGAGATACTATCTTCTAAAGGAGATTGATAAATGAGCTGACCCATACTATTTGAAATACTGAGTTGACCACCTTCAAAATCACGTACTTTCAATGTCATGATGTCGTTGAGTGGATTTGGGTAGATATGAATGAAATCCTTAGTAGTGAGTTCTTCAACCTGAACAATACCACAGTCGTGTTCTGCCTTTAGAACCGCATCATCCATAAAATTCTCAGCAGTAATGCCGAAGGGACCATAATTGATATTGCCTTCAATATCATCTGTGTCTTCACCAATCACAAAAGGACGATGGAATAGCTCTACCTTACAAAGATCCTGATCCCCAGGAACCACTAATGTGAAATTGCAGATGTCCGTTCTCCATAAACCATAATCATCATTGGGGATACGATCAAAAGAGTGATCCGGTATCAGAGCATGTAATACACTGCCATCATCATAAGTGAGTTTTAACGTAATGTCTCTTGCGTTGTTATACAAACTGGGCGCATCCCAATATTCCAATTCTTGTAAAGTAGAGAACATCACTGGGTCTGTAGGGTCTATAACAGGCGGTAGCGTTCCTTGGAATTTAATAGGCTCATAGACCATGTCGGTCTGCTCTTGCGAGACATGGGTGTTACCATAGATCAAGTATACCTCTTGCTCGATCTGTTCCTCACCAGGAAGCTCAGCCGAATCTTCCGACCAAGTAGCTTGCAATTGTAAAGGATCTCTAGCGTAAACCCGCTCACCATCTTCCAAGGTCATCAAGGGGAAGCCATCTTGATAGTTGAGTTGATAATCGATCATTTCTCCCTTGTATTCTACTTCGCCAGTTGATACCTCAGCTCCTGTGAAGAAACGGTGTATTGCCATAGCCGAAAAGTCGCCGTACCCATCCCAAGGTCCCGAACCGCTAGGTCTGCTTTCTAAACAAGGGAATTCTCTTTGCATACAATCACTCCTTTCAATTCCCACATTATCGCTGTCTTCATCCACACAAAGAGGATTCACAAATTCGTAAGTATCCTGAATGAAATTCCAAGCATGACCTCTTCCGCCACCTTCGCCCATTTCTCCACCGTAAGGGTATAAAAACTGGTCTTCAGTTTCAATTTCTATCTCAAAAGCTTCTTCTCCCCAATGCGGCAGTGATAAGGCATGCCCTAATTCGTGTATGAATACGTCCGTATAATCAAAACCAACGAAGTTTTTGCCGCCTCCCCAGCCACCAGGAGCCAAATTCAAAGTGTTGCCAAAGTAAACGGTTGATAAATAATCCCCAGTGGAACGGTGCAGGTTTGTTAGAAAAATATTCATTATCGAATTGATGTTACCGTCGCCAGGTACTTCCGATTCCCATAGCTCAAAGGTATTGTTCAATACCACCAACTCTTCAGTATTATCACTGGCAACTAACCGAGGGAAACGTAGAGTTTCAGGGAAAACACCAAACCTCACAGTACTTACAGGAATAGCAGAAGCCAATTCTTCTAAGAAATCATCGAAAACGGGGTGTTCGTGTGGTTCGACATTATAGTCTAATGCATCCATGTTCACCATCACCAAATTCATTTCTGTATACGGACCAATTTTCAATTCTTCGGCAGTGATAAAGCGACTGTCCGTACCAGCGGTCACAGCCAACTCTAAGCCATTTTGTACCCAGTCTTTAGGAAGTGTAACAGAAAAATAATCCTCGAAATTAGCTACATCTAAGTCAATGCTCGTGCTCAAAGAAGACGGACCAGCCATACAAAGTGTACCCAAAGCAATGCCATCCAAAAATCCGTCAACATATACATCAGGTGCTGTTCCTGTACCTTCAACTGCCAGCTGTAACAAGGCAGGACGATGACCGATCGTAAAATAGAAAGGATGTTCTATCGAATGTCGATGCGTCTGTGCTAAAAAGACTTCCGAGATGATGGCTGAGTTATTTGCGATTCCTGCGCAATCTCCTTGATCATCAGGCTCTCCGAAAACATACTCTTGGAAATTATAAGAAGAGGGGAGGGCATCATTGGTATTTGGTTGAATACTGCCTACGGATTCTTGTCCTAAAACCAGAGTTGTGGATACGAGCAGGCAAAAGAGCCAGCAAAATAGCTTCATCTTCATCTTTGAGGGTATTAGTGTATGGTGAAATAGATAATAGGTACTTTATAATATAGGAGCGCTACTAAGTTAGCAAATATTAACATCTGCTATTTGCAAGTATAACCCATATACAAATACTTTATTGTTAAAA
>JAHDGT010000093.1:9534-12133 GCA_020631675.1 Bacteroidota bacterium | reverse complement strand
AAGATTCTCTGGAGACTCGTTGTCTACAATAATTATTTGAAAAAAGTGATATTCCGTTTCATTTTCAATATTGGCTGCTACTAGGTCAGCGGCAGCCATGGCTTCTACTTTTGAAAAATGCTCATCAAGGGGGTGAGGACTATTTCTGAATAAATTAATCTGAAATATGTGAACTTGCTCTTTAAGCTTTGTTTTTGATATGAATTCCATACCCGCGTCCTTATAATCATTGGACGCTATAAGTTTTGAGCGTAAGCCTTCACCATCAACGCCACTTATGTACACTGGCTTTAACACTTTAGGCATGGTACAGGAGTAATTGATGGACAATGTTGCTGTCAAACACAGCATTAATAAAAAAGGGAAGAGCCTGTTTTTCATATTTTATTTAGTACACCAAATATAAGGATAATGTGAGCCTTGAAAGTTCGCTTTCTTCCCACATCAACGTTTGAACCGTAGATTTTAGCAGATAATGGGATATACAGGATGGTTCTTCACAGAAAACCCAAACAAGCTTCTTCGTAATCAAATCGATCAGTATTTTCATCAAAGTATTCTTTTGCTTTTTCGTAGTCTACTGATGTTGGAATGTGTACAGCTATTAGGTTCTTTTGCATCAAACCTTCCCAATCGCAAGCTAAACTTTTAAGTTCTGCTCCTATTTTTTCGATTTCTTCGCTATTGTAAACCAGTAATCGAACCACACTATTTCCTGAAGCTTGAAGAAATTCATCGGGATAAAAAACCTGATCTTCTTCATCATAAGAGGCTGATATAATATCTCCTACGGCAAGGTTTTTTATGTAAAAGGGAATATTATTGATTTCATATCTTCCATCTGCTATCACTTTTGCCCATAATGATTCAATTTGGAATTCTTGTTCGATACTTTCATCATCTGGGGGCACTGGAAAATGAATCTTCACGTATTCATCATTCGGATTTGGCATCGCTATCGGTTTAAAGTCTATTTTTCAATATCCAAAAATAAACATTATCAATCCCCCACGCGCGAGGGATAGCAGTGGAAATGAGGGGGCTAAGGAGCGCACTGAGCGGCGGCATAAAAAGGCGGCCCAGAGGTAGCCATTTTTATGCCTGCCAGCGAAGCAGCGAACAGCACCCGAATTGGAACGGATAGCCCGGTGACCGCAGTAAAAAGGGGAATACCCCGTAGAGACGTTATATCATAACGTCTTTTTTGCCGCACCAACAATATTAATGAACGAAAGCAAAATCCCCCCTTTTTATTGCGGGCACGCGCCCATATTATAAATCATAAAATGGATGGCCACTGTTAATAAACGGGTTCTGATATTTCTCAGTAATTTCGCGGCATGTCATCAAAGAACAAGAAGGGAAAGGGGAAGATACATTGGGCGGACGTGCGGAACTTTGCCAGTAAGGTGAGTGCGCGGCGGTTCTGGAACGGGCTGCAAGTGCTGGGGTCTTTTTACTATAGTAAATGGACGGGCAAGCCGGTGCAATGGGGGCTGCCTATTACTTTGTCTTTTGAGCCGACTACTTCTTGTAATTTGCGTTGCCCGGAATGCCCTAGTGGCTTGCGTTCTTTTACGAGACCTACGGGTATGTTGAAGAAGGAGTTCTTTGCGGAGACGATCCAGGAGCTGGAGAAGAGCTTGTTGTATTTGTACTTTTATTTTCAGGGAGAGCCGTATTTGAATCCTGAGTTTTTGGATATGGTGCGCTATGCTTCTGCTAAGGGGATCTATACGGTCACGTCTACGAACGCGCATTATCTGAATGCTAAGAATGCGAGGGCTACGGTGGAATCCGGACTGGACCGTGTTATTATTTCTATTGACGGGACTACGCAGGAGACCTACCAGTCGTATCGTATTGGTGGCAAGCTGAATAAGGTGTTGATGGGGACGGCGAATCTGGTGGAGGCGAAAAAGGAGTTGGGCGCAAAGACCCCGCACATCATTTTTCAGTTTTTGGTGGTGCGCCCGAATGAGCATCAAATTGATGAGCTGTATGAGTTGGCGGAGCAGTATGGCGTGGATGAGGTGACTTTGAAGACGGCACAGGTGTATGAGTACGAGCAGGGCAACCCGCTGATCCCTACCATTGACAAGTACTCTCGCTATGCGAAACAGGCCGATGGCTCGTATAAAATCAAGAATAAATTATTGAACCATTGCTGGAAATTGTGGCATTCTTGTGTGGTGACTTGGGATGGTAAGATCGTGCCTTGTTGCTTTGATAAGGACGCGACCCACCAACTAGGCGATGTGACGGCTTCTTCTTTTGCCGAGGCTTGGCAGGGCGAGGCTTACCAACAGTTCAGAACTAAATTATTAAAGTCGCGCAAGGAGATAGACATCTGCGCGAATTGCTCGGAGGGGACGAAGGTTTGGGCGTAGCTCAATTTGAAAATTGGGCAATTTGAAAATTTGAAAATGCTTTTGCTGATGTGCGGTAAAGGGCGACCACAAGGGATCGCCCCTACTAGGGTTCTGATGAGATGAATTGGATTTTTTTGCTGACCACAAAGAACGGAGGGCACAAAGGTGCACGAAGATATTTTCTATACGTTTAGAAAAATCATGAATCAACAGCAAAAACAAACCTT
>JAHDGT010000093.1:0-9434 GCA_020631675.1 Bacteroidota bacterium | reverse complement strand
AAGATATTTTCTATACGTTTAGAAAAATCATGAATCAACAGCAAAAACAAACCTTAGTGTAGCTTCGTGTTCTTCTTTCTTTGTGGCTAATCGATTTAGGCTAACAAAGACAAATTCCGAACTAGCGCAAAAGCGTCACATTACCCTGAAATTGTAGGACTTCGTCAAAGTAAGTGAGTACTTCTACGTAGTAGGCGTAGGATCCTATTTCTAAGTCTTTGCCCTTGTAGGTACCGTCCCAACCTGCTTCGCTTTGTGGGCCATTATAGATCTGCTCGCCCCAGCGGTTGTAGACTTCTAAACGCAGCACTTCTTTTACGCCTCGCTTGGCTAAAATGTTGAAGAAATCGTTGATGCCATCTGAATTGGGTGAGAAGCCCGTGGGTACCAATACATTGATGAACTGGGTTACGATCACGCTTACCGTATCACTATTCACGCAGCCGTTGGCATCTGTTGCCGTTAGGGTGTAGAGCGTATTTTCTAAGGGTTGTGCAGGAGTGAATACATCATTGGGGTTGGTCAAGCCATCGGTGGGTGTCCACTCGTATTGGAAATCATTGGCTGGTACGATCGCCTCTGATAGCGCAAGTCCTTCTAAGCTGATGATCTCTCCTACGTTCAGCAATTGGGTTTCTCCGGCATCTACTTCTGGTAAGGGGTAAATATCCACCTCCACGCTGGCTTCAGAGCTGAAACAGCTATTGGTGGCCGTTACGGTATAAATTGTTGGTTCTGCTGGCGATACGGTAACATTCGCACTATTCGGATCACTGGTAATGCCAAGCGATGGCGACCAGCTAAAGCTCTCCGCTCCTTCTACAGTGGCACTTAATGTGGTTTCGCCGCCTACGCAAAAACCTGCTTCGCCCAGTACATCCAAGACCAAAGGCTGGATCACGCTGATGTCGAAAGTCTGCTCGGATTCACAGCCTACTTCATTGACCGCGATGAGGCTGTAGCTGCTGTTCGTTTCCGGACTCACATCAAGGCTATTGCCACTTATGGTATTGCCATCGGGGCTGGTCCAAGTATAGCTCACTACATTCGCACCATTGGCGGTCAGCGTAGTGCTTTCTCCTAAGCAAAGCTCTTCATCTCCTGTAATGCTCAACTCTGCACTGCCGAATACTTCTACGCTCAGTTCATCCGTTTCTATGCAGCCGTTGGGGTCGGATATACTCAGGGTGTAGGTGGTATTCGCTAATGGATAAGCCAGTGGGTTTTGAACGCTATCCGCACTTAAACCTTCAGCGGGCGACCAAGTATAATCAAACCAATCGTAATCGGCATTAGATTCAAATTGTATGGTATCTCCCTCACAGATCGATTGATCCTCGCTTGCCAATGCCTCGAACTCCGGATACACTACTATTGCTTTCTGCCAGTCGTCAACACAACCAAAAGCATCTGACACTTCTAAATGGACCAAATAGGTACCCGGCTCAGTGAAGACGTGTACCGGATTCTGCAAACTGCTTGTATTAGCAGCACCAGAATCAGGATCACCGAAAGTCCAAGACCAACTCACTGCGGGTTCATAAAGTGTATCATCCGTGAACTGCACCTCACTACCCACGCAAGGAGGCTCCAATTCAAATTTGGCTACCGCATTTTGTTGCACATTCACGTTCTGAGTGACGGTGTGTATGCATCCCAGATCCGTAGTGGTGGTCAGCGTTACCGGATAAGTCCCTCCAAAGTTGTACACAAGTGTTGGATGCTGTTCATAGCTCGTATCCCCATTACCAAAAGCCCAAGTCCAAGAGTCAACCTCCCCATAAGTAGTTGTACTTAAATCGGCAAAGGTGACCGGCTCATTGGCACAGCCCGCTTCATAAGAAAAGTTGGTCAGGTGAGTAGGGTATAAATTCACTAAAATCTCCGCCTGATCCGAACACAAGCCCGTAGGCGAGTAAGCCGTTAATAAAACGGTGTACTGACCAGAGTCCGGGTACTCATAAGACGGATTAATGTCTATCAGGGTAGTGTCTTCAAATGTCCACTCGTATTCTGTTGCACCTAAGCTGGTATTCACGAAATCAACGATAAAATCACCCGAGCAATCCGTCACCACATACTGCCCTTCTGGGGTAATGTCATCAGATTCCACAGCCGCTAATACCACTTCACAATCCGCCACATTAAACTGAAAATCTCTCCTGACCGTATTGATCAGCTCGCCATTTCGCCACTCATTCACACAAATACCCACTACGTACTGACCCGTCTCGGTCGGAAAACCTGTTAATTCTCCTGTAAGCGGGTCAATCGCCAACTCCCCATCTAAAGGATTTAGCTCATCATAGCCGGGCGACCAATCCACGATCGGATAAGGTGGCGGTGGTGCGGGCAAAGAAGGCGGATTACAGTTGGTCGGAGAACCGGGTTGCGGACAAAGGTCACTGCCGCCGATCAGAGGGTCACACAATTCATAGCTCAAAGAATCACCATCCAGATCATAAGCAGATTGATCCACCCATAAAGGCTGGCTCGCACAGATCACCGTAGGCGGAAACTCATTAAAAACCGGAGATGAATTGAATTCCACCACATTATAAGGCGGGATATAAGTCGTATAACTAGAACCCGTCTCATCCGGAAAATCAATATTCTTCAGCGTACTATTTCTACTATAACGCTGGTATACTAAAGTCGCCCCACTAATATCCGTGATCGGAATATTCACTAAATAGGTGTAAGTCGCCTTCTCCACGCACACATCCGGCAAGGTCTCAATACAGATATTATCCGGCGGACTAACAAAGCTATTGCCCGGCAAAGGTATACTCAGCTTATCGATCAGCGTGCCCGCATCATTGAAAATGAAAATATAGGCCGGATCATCCAGCTCGGCACCCGCCCCCAAACAGTCGCGATATACCGTCAGCTTGACCTCGTATTCGCCTCCGCCCAGATCCTCATAGGTGATCTCCCCACCCACAATGTGGAAAGCCTGTAAAGGCAAGATCGCTAGTAGCAAGCCCACAAAAAAGGGCAGTATTTTAGGTATCCATTGCAATTTCAAACTCATGCTCACATTTGTAATATCAGTATTGCCTCAAAATAAACGAATTCCCTAATGTATCCCATTACAAAATTTAGGATGTATCAGGGCGCGTGCCCGCAATAAAAACTGGCTTTAGAAAAAAAAGAAAAATCGACGTCGAGTAGAAAATCTCATGTCTCGAGTCTCATGTCTCGGGTCTAAGAAAGCGCCAGCTTTCACTGCGGTCACCGGGCTATCCGTTCTTATTAAGCGCACTGCCTGTCGGTTCGTTGCTGCCTGTTCCGGTGGCTACCTCTGGGCCGCCCCCGCAACAGGCGCACTCACTCGCCATTCAGCACCCTTAATACCACTCCTATCCCTCGCGCGGCAAACAGAAAAAGTGTACTAAAGATAAGCCATAAACCGCAGGCATCTAAAATGTAACGTACTAATAGCCTTTCTGTTGTAAGGTAAATCAGACAACTGTAAAGTAGCCGTCTAAAAAACTTCGGGTGCAAAATGCTAAATTCGTATCGTAAAATCTAAAAACAAGCTATGAAGCAACACCTACTCAATAGAAAGCAGATCATGAACTGCTTTCTATTGCTACTCGCTTGCCTCCTGTCCTTCACGGATGTTTTCGCTCAAGAAACCTATCCCGTGAACGGAGTGCACGATACTCGTGATGGCAAATACGCCTTCACGAATGCCACGATCCACACCCACTACAACCAGAAAGTAGAAAACGCCACCCTACTGATCGAAAAAGGGAAGATCGTCTCTGTAGGCACATCGGTACGTATCCCTAAAGATGCTGTGACCATTGACATGGCGGGTAAACACATCTACCCTTCTTTCATTGATCTATATACCGAATACGGTATTGCCGAGGCGGAGAAAAGCGACCACAAATGGTCAGACCCTCCCATCTACATCTCTAAAAAGGATGGTGCCTATAGTTGGAACTCGGCCATTCATCCTGAAATAGAAGCGGCTGAACTATTCAAAGTAGATAATAAAGCAGCTGATGAATACAGAAAGCTGGGCTTCGGCACGGTACTCACCCACCATCAAGACGGTATAGCCAGAGGTAGTGGCAGCTTGGTACTGCTACACAATGATCGTGAAAACAAGGTCATTGTGAACGATAAGGCTTCTGCGCATTACTCTTTTAGAAAAGGGCATTCGCCTATGTCTTACCCCAGCTCGCTCATGGGCAGCATCGCCTTATTGCGCCAAACGTATTTGGATGCCGATTGGTACGCCAAAGCCAAGCCTCAAGACGAAGAGGGAGTGAATCTATCCCTACAAGCTTTTAATGAGCTACAAAATCTACCGCAGATCTTTACCGTAGTAGATCGCCTCACCGCACTAAGAGCGGATAAGGTGGGCGACGAATTCGGCAAACAGTACATCATCAAAGGTGGTGGAGATGAGTTCATGCGTTTGAATGAATTAAAGGCAAGCAATGCCAGCATGATCATTCCGCTGAAATTCCCAGAAGCCTATGATGTGGAAGATCCTTTCGATGCGCAAAATGTGAGCTTGAAAGACATGAAGCACTGGGAGCTGGCACCGCATAATGCTCGTTTATTGGCAGATGCAGGAATCGAGTTCGCATTGACCACTTCCGACCTTAAGAAGAAGGATAGTTTCTTAAAACAGTTGCGTAAAGCCATTGATAGCGGCTTAAGCGAAGAAGATGCCTTAAAGGCACTGACACATACCCCCGCCAAATTGGTTAATGCCAGTGGAGAGGTAGGCAGTTTAGAGCAAGGTAAAATCGCCAACTTCCTGATCACCTCTGGTCCGATCTTCGATAAAAAGAGTAAGATCCACCAAAACTGGATCGCTGGTCAGAAACACGTATTAGCACCGATCAAAGACAAAGACCTAATTGGTGTTTACGATCTGAAATTGGGAGATACCGACTATACCCTGATCGCCAAAGGCAAGGTAGAGCAACCGGATTTTCTCATCAAGTGGAGCAATAAGAAAAAAGACCGAGTGAAGGTCAACCACAAACAAGAAGAAGGTCGCATCTCGCTTAACTTCAATAATGCGAAAGACAGTACAAGCCACGCCAAAATGGGTACGGGCATTGTCCGCCTAAGTGGTTGGCTATCTGACGACCTTAAGACATGGACCGGTAAAGCCGACCTGCCCAATGGCGAGTGGGTAGATTGGAGCGCGAAACGCACCAAAGAAGATCCAGAAGAAGCCGCCAAGGCCGCTGATGAGGAGGAAGAAGAAAAAGACAAGAAAAAAGAAACCGCTAAAAAAGCGGCTGATACACCCCAAGAGAAAAAGCGCAATGTGCTTACGCCCATCACCTATCCGTTCTTGCCCTACGGCTGGGAAGAGCAGCCAACCGCAGAGACGGTGCTCTTCACCAATGCTACGGTATGGACCAATGAAGAAGACGGCATCTTAGAGGAAACAGATGTACTGATCCAAGGCGGAAAGATCAAATCCATTGGGAAAGGATTAAGTGCCCCAAGTGGTGCGAAAACCGTTGATGCCACTGGCAAGCACCTCACTTGTGGAGTGATCGATGAGCATTCGCATATCGCGATCTCTAGAGGGGTGAATGAAAGCGGTCAAGCCAGCAGCGCGGAAGTGCGCATTGGCGATGTGGTCAATTCTGACGACATCAACATCTACCGTCAGTTGAGCGGTGGGGTCACTACTTCGCAGCTCTTACATGGTTCTGCTAACCCCATCGGTGGGCAGTCCGCCATCATTAAGTTGCGCTGGGGCATGGCTCCCGAAAAAATGAAATTCGAAGGGGCTGATGGCTTCATCAAATTCGCTTTGGGTGAGAATGTGAAGCAGAGTAATTGGGGCGATAGCAATACCACGCGCTTCCCTCAAAGTAGAATGGGTGTGGAACAAGCTTTCATTGACCACTTCAGTAGAGCACAAGCCTATGGCGAAGCACTAAAAGGCGGAGGCAATGTACGCAAAGGAAGAAAAGCCGCGCCAAGTGGCAGCACTGTACGTCGTGATTTAGAATTAGACGCGCTATTAGAGATCATAGAAAGCAAGCGTTTCATCACTTGCCACTCTTATGTTCAAAGCGAGATTACCATGCTCATGCGTGTAGCCGAACAGTTCGGCTTCCGTGTGAACACCTTCACCCACATCTTAGAAGGCTATAAGATCGCCGATAAGATGAAGGAGCATGGCGTAAGCGGTTCCACTTTCTCTGACTGGTGGGCCTACAAATACGAGGTGATCGATGCCATTCCGCATAATGGTGCGATCATGCATGAAATGGGCGTAACCACCAGCTTCAACTCAGATGATGCCGAGATGGCAAGACGCTTGAATCAAGAAGCTGCCAAAGCCGTGAAATATGGAGGCATCAGCGAAGAAGAAGCTTGGAAATTCGTGACACTCAATCCAGCCAAAATGTTACACATCGACAATCGTGTGGGTAGCATCAAAGCCGGAAAAGACGCAGATGTAGTATTGTGGTCAGATAACCCTCTATCTATCTACGCAAAAGCGCAACAGACCTATGTAGACGGTGTCTGCTACTTTGATATGGAAGAGGATCAAAAGCACCGCAAAGCCATTAAAGCAGAGCGCGACCGCTTGATCCAGAAGATGCTGGCAGTGAAGAAAAATGGCGGCAAGACCCAAAAGCCCATGCCTAAGCAGAAAAAGCTTTATCACTGTGATGATCTGGGTGAGGAAGAACATGAAGACTTCTACCACGAGCACCATAAAGGGCACTGGTAATGGTAAGTCTCAGCTTCGCTGAATAGACATAAGACGTAAGAACTCTTACGCATTGTTTTTTACGAAAAAGCACAATCGATATGACTATCGTTCATTCATATATTTTACGGGCGTTTTGCTGCTTACTTGCCATAGGCAGTCTTTTTGCGCTCTCTGTGCCACAGCTACAGGCACAAAACCCCAGTGTACCCACACCTGGGGGCAATGATGAAGGCTGTACCGTACTCATGGGCGGCGTTGCCCACCTAGGAGACGGCACTGTCATTGAAAACAGCATCATTGTTTTTGAAGGGGAGAAACTCACTTTGGTAGCCAATGCGGCCGTGGCAAAAGGCGGCTGGGAAAGCTGTACCAAATTAGACATTACTGGTAAGCATGTGTACCCCGGCTTCATCGCCATGAATACCCATATGGGTTTGGCGGAGGTAGGTGCGGTACGCGCTACCAAAGACAATAGCGAAGTAGGTGATATGAACCCACATATTCGCAGCATCATTGCTTACAATACCGACTCAAGAGTTACGCCTACGGTACGTTCCAATGGGGTATTGATGGCGCAGGTGGTACCTCAAGGTGGAGGTATGTTAAGTGGTAGAAGTAGCGTAGTACAGTTAGATGCCTGGAACTACGAAGATGCCGTTTACCAAGCAGATGGCGGCCTGCATGTCAACTGGCCGCGCATGCTGAACTACCGCGGTGCCTGGGGCGGAGGAGGCGTAGAGAAAAAAGGAGAAAAATACCTCAAAAATCTCGATAAGCTGCGCAGCTTTTTCGCGGAGGCTCGTGCCTACTGCGCTAAAGAAAACACCAAGGGACAAAAAGAGAACCTCAAGTTCAAAGCCATGTGTGATCTATTCAATGGCAAGCAGAAATTGTTCGTTAAAGCCAACTACATTAAAGAGATCATAGACGCCGTACACTTCGCCAAAGCGGAGAAGGTGGAAATGGTTTTAGTAGGTGGTAATGACTGCCATATGGCACTCGATATTTTAAAGGAGAACAATATCTCGGTGGTCTTGAATAAAACCCATAACCTACCTCGTAGAGCAGGTGAGGATATTGACCTACCTTTTAAACTCCCGGCCATGCTACAAGAAGCGGGTATAGACTGCGCCATTACTGTAGGTGATGGTTGGGATGGCTTCTGGGATCAGCGCAATCTTTGCTTTGAAGCGGGGACTGCCGCTGCCTACGGCATGAGCAAAGAAGAGGCTTTAATGACCATTACCGCTAATCCAGCCAAAATGCTCGGCATAGCCGAAACCACTGGTACATTAGCAGAAGGGAAAGACGCTACCTTGATCATTTCTACGGGTGATGTATTAGACATGCGTAGCAGCCATATTGAGTACGCCTTCATACAAGGCCGCCCTGTTGACATGGACAATAAGCAGAAAGCACTTTACCGCAAATTCATGGAGAAATACGGCAAAGAGATCAAGCAGCATTAGGTGCGAGAGCCAGCGGCAGGAAACTCGTAGCCACCATATTGTCTTAACGAAAAAAGGCGACGCTAATGCGTCGCCTTTTTTCGTTATTTGCTTTTAATGACGAGCAGGGTACATCCCCTCTGTGCAAATGATGTATCTCATCGCTTGTCCTCCACCAGAAGCACTATTGTTAGCAGCCGCATTGGGTTGCACATTGTATTCTTTTTGATCTGCTTTGAGCACAATATCACAAACCTCTTTATTACCATCCATAAAACGCCATAACTGCTTTGCGCCAGACTGAATAGACCAAGTTTTACCAGATTCAATGCTGCCGTAAAAGGTGGGATTACCAGAAAAATCTATCCAATAGGCATCTACTTTGCTGGTGGTTTTATTGGTGAAGCTTACTGCAATTGCCGCCCCATTGGCTATTGATTTCGTTTGCTTGGAACTAGTATTTGTTCCAACAGCACCAGAAGTAGGCCCTTGTAATTTTGGCAATCCGAAACTAGTACGGCCATCACCACCATATGTCGTTCCTAAAATAGAAAACAAAGTGGAATTACTATTGATCGCGACCAATTGTCCATTACACTCACTCCAGCCTCTAGGAGCGAAGTTTCCTGCGAACAATCTCACCTCTCCCACCATGCATTCCTGTTGTGCATTGGCTTGGAAATTCTGGCAAAAGAAAAGGCTGATGAAAAGGGCTGATATAAAACTTAAGCTAAAGTGTTTCATGATATGAGTTTTTAGTTGTTATACCCTTAATGGTTGTTTCAAGCAAAAGGGAAACAGGAGAAAGTAAAAAAAGCGCAAACCCTTTCGGGCTTACGCTTTTCCTACAAATACTAAAACTTAAACTATCCGTAATTACCAACCCACATTTTTCAATTCCCAGTAAGCACTATTAGCAGCATCTTTAATAGGCGTACACTCGATCTTACCATGTTCTACATGAATTCTATGGTCAGGCTTCCAGTGGTTCACAATGCGGAAAAGCGTTCCGTCTCCACGTAGATCCTCTAAAGTCCACATCGCGCTCCATGCACCGTCATGTATGGTCGAAGCCTCTAAAGTGCCGTTTTCAATATGCAATTTTTGATCGGTTTTCCAACGGTTAACGATACGGTATAAATCAGTACCAGGTACAGGGGTGAATTTCCACATCGCGCTCCAGGCACCATCGTGTACTGGCTGAGATACCAAAGGCCCTTTTTCAATATTAATGCGCTGACCTTTCTGCCAGAAATTCTCCACACGTA
>JAHDGT010000599.1 GCA_020631675.1 Bacteroidota bacterium | reverse complement strand
GGAATTACGCTTTCTATTATCTGAGAACTTAAATCGATAGTGCTGCCTCTAAATAATGCTGCTCTATACCGAACAGCTGTTTAGCCGCACTGATCTCTGCTAAAACGGATTGCTCATGTAGCTTGATCTGTTCTGATTTTTCGGCAATGATCATTACATTCTTAGGCGTATGTTGGTCAGAAATGAACTCCACGACCTTAGTCGAATAACCAAAATAATTTAAAATCTTTGCTCGTATGCCGTCAGTGAATAATTCAGCAAGACGCTCTTCAAAAATTCCATATTTACTTAAAAATTTGAGCGCGGATTGCTCACTGGGCGGCTTCATGTTTTTTCTGATCTGCTTCTGACAACAAGGAGCCACTACAATCAATTGCGCATTGTGTTTGATGCCTTTTACAATAGCATCATCAGTAGCTGTATCACAGGCGTGGAGGGCGATCAATATGTCTAAGGCATCAAGTGTATCATCTTCATAAGATTGTATGTCAGATTGCTCAAAGCATAAGCCTTTGAACTGATGCTTGGCTGCGATTCTATTACACTGCTCTACTAAATCTTTGCGCAGTTCAACACCTGTCATATGGGTGTTGAGCTTTAAATGGTGCGCCATATAATCATAGAGCGCGAAACTGAGATAACCTTTACCGGATCCCATATCGGCTACTACTATCTCTTTCTTTTCGGTGTTTTTTGAAAGTGCTTCAAGATGTATTTTTAATAGCTCAATGTACCTATTGATCTGTCTGAATTTATCCTGCGTTTTCTGAAATACATGCCCTTGTGCACTGCTGATCTTTAGGTCGGCTAAGTAAGGTCTATTAGAAGGGATCAGCCGTTTCTTTTTCTTATCATGTGCTAAGTCAGGAAGTTGAGCGTAGGTGGGTTTATTCATACGCACCTTAGCACCATGCCCATGCGGAGAGGATTGATATACAATATCATTTTCGATGGTGAATAATGAAGCGGCATTAAAGCCATTGCCTAAAAGATCATTGATACGAAGCAAACCATCCTCTAAGGTATAGTTCTTTACTTCATCCTTGGTTTTATAGCGGTAGGTGAAACTCAGTCGATCGCCCTTTTTGATCGTGATTTTCTTGATGAGTACCCGCTTCAGCGCAGCCTCTTGTCCGGTATAATGACCTAAGGTGATTTTAACAAAAGTATTGCTTACCCAGCTCGCTTCTACACAAAGAACGAACTCTTGAATTTGTGCTTGATTCGTCATTTGGCAAAGGTAGAACTTCTAAGCACTTATTTTATTCTACAGGGTGAACCAATAGTCGCCAAGTCTGCCCACCATCTTTGGTATATTGGATCACATCCTCACTATAAGCGATCCCGATGTTTTCATTAATAAAGTCTAAACGATCCGCATAAATACTACCTGGGATATTGTTCCAATTCTGTCCACCATCAGTGCTTTTATAGATATTGCTGACTTGGGCTACCTCGTCAATATTATTTCCAATAATAGCGTAACCGATACTTTCAGTAGGGAAAACCACATCTAAAGGTCCTTCATTTCCTACCGGCTGTACCTTGGCACTTGTCCAGCTTTCACCCCCATCTTTAGTGCAAAAAACTCTGGTGTCATTAGATCCAAATACCTGAAAAACATCATCATTGGTAATGCTTAATTGATCTAAAATGCCTGAGGTAGTACCAATAGTTTTAATTTCTGGCCAAGTAAGTCCGCCATCAATGCTAAATAATAACTGACTTTCATTGGGTCCGGAAGAACTTGGGGCATTCACAAGCATCATTCCATTTAGAGGGCTTTTGAAAAAGAGGTCTTTAGGTTCTTTGCTACTGTCAAAAGCAGATAGATGCTCTGCTTCATTTCCTTCTATTCTGAAAACGCTAATTGATTTATTGTTTGATGAGATAGTAGGCTCATTAGAAGCAGCGATCCATCCTAAAT
>JAHDGT010000092.1 GCA_020631675.1 Bacteroidota bacterium | reverse complement strand
CCTTGCCCTTTTGTAAAGGCTTACCCAGTAAACTGCTCTCTAAAAATTGGTACATCTATGCTCATTTCAGCGCCAGCACGAAGTCTTATGTCTTATGTCTAACGTCTTATGTCTTTCTAAAAAGCTTTCAAACTAATATCCATACTCTTAAAAGAATGCGTCAGTGCGCCCACGGAAATAAAATCCACCCCCGCTTCCGCATACGGACGGATCGTTTCCAGTGTGATCCCACCAGAAGACTCCGTTTCAATACGTCCGCCAACCAGCTCAACCGCCGCCTTCGTCTGCTCCGGCGTGAAGTTGTCGAACATCACCCGATCCACCATTTTACCTAGTGCCAAGACCTCTTGTATCTCTTCCGTATTACGCGTCTCCACCTCAATTTTAATGTCCAGATTCTTCTCCGCCAAGTACTTACGTGCCTGCTTCACCGCAGCCGTGATCCCCCCGCAAAAATCGTGGTGGTTGTCCTTGATCATGATCATATCATACAAGCCCATGCGGTGATTATGTCCGCCGCCAATGCGCACCGCCCACTTCTCAATATAGCGCAATCCAGGCGTGGTCTTACGCGTATCCAGCACCTTCGCGCCCGTACCCGCTACCTTTTGCGAGTAGGTATGCGCCTCGGTAGCGATCCCGCTCATGCGCTGCATACAGTTCAGAACGATCCGCTCCGAAGTAAGAATACTGCGCGTCGGTCCATGCACCGTCAAGCCAATATCCCCGTATTTCACAGGCGAGCCATCGGGTATCAGCACCTTCACCTCCAAGCGTTCATCAAAGTGCTTGAAAATGTTCTCCGCCAGTTCCACACCAGCCAAAATACCATCGCCTTTGATCAGCAACCGCGCTCGTCCTTCTGCATCTTCAGGAATACAAGAAAGCGCGCTGTGATCTCCCTCGCCCACGTCTTCCGCTAAGATGTGCGCGATAAAATCATTCATATTAAAATCCATGCCGCGAAGTAACAGCAAAAAATAATAAAGCGCATTATAAATTGAAACGAACATTTTCCATCACGGAGGGATGGGTCATGTGTTCGCCTACCTGCAAAGTGATTTGAAAGGTTTTCATCTAACTATTATTTGTAGGACGCATACCCGCAATAAAAGCTTGCTATCACTAATAATGAAAAGTTGGTGTCGAGCAGATAGTCTCACGTCTCGAGTCTCATATCTCGAGTCTAAAAAAGCGCAAGCTTTCACTGCGGGTACCGGGCTATCCGTTCCTACAAAATGGGCTATCTGGGGGTTCGTTGCACTACTTGGCGGTGGCTACCTCTGGGCCGCCCCCGCCAAGCAGGCACTCACACCCCATCTATCCCATTTAGTACCACTGCTATCCCTTGCGTAAACCATTGCCCAAACAGGAGGTCAAAATTACATTTACCGCTTTCATAAATGAATCCTGCCATGATGAACTTGACTGCACGCCTGTCCATCCTCCATTATAGTACTCGCACTTCTATTTTTATCCTACTCATCCTTGGTGTATTACTTGCCTTCACATCGCAAACCGCTTTAGCCCAAAACCCATCGCGAACTACTGTGAAAAGAGTAGCCGTGCCCGCGATCAAAAAAGCACCCCAGCAATTCGAGCAAGTTGAAGAAAGCAAAAAAGCCAAGCGCAAAAGGCGCAAAGCTGAAAAGAAGAAAAAGAGAAATCGCAATAAAGGAGCGAGTGTAGATATAGATAGACCAAACACAACAAAAAGAACACAGTCGGGTGTCGTCAGACCATCCACTAATAACTCAAAGAAAGCGACTCCACCCAAGCCAAGACCAAGACCTAAGCCTTCGCCTGCTCCAAATCCAAACCCCTCAGCAGATGAACCCAAGATCGATATACTAGATAACAAGTTCGGGAATTCCATAGAAGCCGAAGCCCGCAAGCATTTGGGCGTTAAATATGTCTGGGGCGGAAATACCCCACAACAAGGCTTTGATTGCAGCGGCTATACCAAGTACGTATTCGCGAAATGCAATAAAAACCTACACCGCGTCTCCCGCGACCAAGCCACACAAGGCACAAAAGTAAAACCTGCTAAAGCCCGTAAAGGCGACCTCATCTTCTTCGCCAATAAAGGAGAAGCCATCTCCCACGTAGGCATCATCATTTCCGAAAAAGGGCAAAACCTAAAAATGATCCACTCCACCTCAGACATCGGCGTCACCATATCCGATGTCTCCTCCTCCAACTATTGGAGCACCCGAATAAAGAAGATCACTCGCCTGTAGGGAGATAAATTACATACTCAACACCCATGTAGCGGCGCTGCTTGCCTGCGCCTACCTCATATCTCAACCATTCATTTGTAGGGGAGGACCCATGTGTCCTCCCGCCCACAAAAGACTTTACTTGCTATTCGTCTGCCCTAAAGACAAATCCGTAGGAGTCACATGTCTGTATGTTTGTACGAGTCTGTAACTTAGCCCAGACTTTTCATTAGATTCTACAGACATGCCGACCTCCATCCCCAAAATCACCATCGACCACCCACTATCCCAAGCCTGCCCCAAGCTAGCCATACAAGCCATCCTAGCAGAAGTGACGGTCGAGCCTTCCAGTGCCGATCTATGGCAAGAGATACATCAAGTCATACAAGACCTCCAACTCAAATACACCCCAGAAAACTACAACAAACAAAAAGCGATCGTCGACTCCCGCACGGCCTACAAAGCCTTAGGCAAAGACCCCAGTAGATACCGACTAAGTGCGGAAGCCCTACTGCGCAGGATCTTCAAAAACAAAGGTTTGTACAAAGTCAATAATCTGGTGGATCTACTCAATGCGGTCAGCATTCAAACCGGCTTCTCCATAGGTGGCTATGATGCCGATAAGATCGTAGGTGATATTCGCTTTGGTGCAGGGCAAGCCAATGAAGATTACCAAGCCATAGGCAGAGGGGAACTCAACATAGAACACCTACCTGTATTCCGAGATGATCTAGGCGCATTCGGCACCCCCACCAGCGACAGCACCCGAACAATGGTCACCGAAGAAACCAAACGCTTTCTAATGCTCATCATCAGCTTTGATGGTAAAGAAGATTTAGATGCTGCGAAAGATATAGCTGTAACTTACTTGAAAAAGTATGCAAAACTAGAAGCCTTTACAGCCTCAATGGTCGATTCAAAATAAACAACCTCCGACCTTTTTCATTTTAGTTATTTCGGTTCAAAAAGGCGTTGGCGACATCCAGACTTGTCTATGATTAACTGTTTGAGGACTTCCGAAATAAATACTTCAGCGTCAGCACGAAGTCTCGGGTCTCGGGTCTCAAATCTCTTGTCTGATTACTTAAGAGACGTTTTCTTGTCTTACGTCTTGTTTCTATCTTCGCCCCTCAAATTCCAATCCTATGAATACCGTAGCCAATTATAACTTCAACGGCAAAAAAGCCATTATCCGAGTAGACCTCAATGTCCCCTTGAACCAAGAATTTCAAGTAACCGATGATACTCGATTAAGAGGCGCATTACCCACCATCAATAAAATACTAGCAGATGGTGGCAGCGTTGTGCTCATGTCGCACTTAGGTCGCCCCAAAGGAGAAGTCCAAGAAAAATTCTCTTTAAAGCATGTAGTAGGTACTTTAAGCGAATTACTAGGAAAACCCGTACAATTCGCAGACGACTGCGTAGGAGAGGAGACTGCTGCAAAAGTAGCCGCACTACAAGCAGGCGAAGTCTTATTGCTACAAAACCTACGCTTCCACAAAGCCGAGAAAAAAGGAGAGGAAGCCTTCGCCAAACAATTGGCAGATTTAGGCTGTGATGTGTATGTGAATGATGCATTCGGTACAGCGCATAGAGCACATGCATCAACAACAACAATCGCGCAGTTCTTCTCAGCAGAAAACCGCATGTTCGGACTGCTAATGGAGAAGGAGTTAACGAACGCCAAGGCGGCCACAGAAGACCCTGCCCGACCGTTTACCTCCATCTTAGGCGGTGCGAAAGTCAGTGATAAGATCCTATTGATCGAAGCCCTATTGTCCAAAGTAGATAACATCATCATTGGTGGCGGTATGGCTTTCACCTTCATCAAAGCAATGGGCGGCGAAATTGGCAATTCCCTTTGTGAAGAGGATAAATTGGATTTAGCCAAAGAGCTACTAGAAAAAGCAGATGCGAATGGCGTAAAAATCTACCTCCCCACAGACGCCATCATTGCCGATGCCTTTTCAAATGAGGCGAACATAAAAACCGAAGCCATCAATTCCATTCCAGAAGGCTGGATGGGCTTGGACATTGGTCCCGCTTCCCGTGAAAGATTCTCTATGGTGGTCAATAAATCCAAAACCATCATCTGGAATGGTCCGATGGGGGTATTTGAAATGGAAAACTTCGCACAGGGCACCAATGAGGTAGCACATGCCGTAGCAAATGCCACTAAAGAAAACGAAGCCTTCTCACTCATTGGAGGAGGAGATTCCGTTTCCGCTATAAAAAAATGTGGCTTAGATGATGATGTGAGTTATGTCTCTACAGGTGGAGGTGCTATGTTAGAGCTTTTAGAAGGAAAGACACTTCCCGCTATAGCGGCCATGAGTTGAAGTAGAAGCCGAAATAGCCTAGCGAATAGATCAAAAATGCTACAGAAATGTAAACACTTGTTAAAGACTTGTTTCTTAGTAACATTTAAAAGAAATTGAAGTCTTATTTATGTTTAGGTAGTACTATGAGCTATCTTGATTTCCACGAGCATATCAAAAATACAGCAGATGAGAAATATCCCGCTTTTCACCCCATCGGTCAAATCAATAGCACTGAGCCTACTTTTCGCGTTTGGTGTTTCAGTTCCCAACAGCTTTGCGCAAAGCAGTGAAGCAGATGGCGATAAAATGAATTTAAGTGACGCTCGTTCTAAAATGTACGAGGTGCTCAATATCATTGATAAAGCCTACATCGATGAGCCTGATCACGAAGAGATCACTGAAACAGCCATCAAAAATGTACTTAAAGAATTAGACCCTCATTCCGTCTATATCCCTGCTGACGAGCTTAAGAAAATGAATGAGCCACTGAAAGGAAACTTTGAAGGCATCGGTATCCAATTCAACTTAATGGAAGATACCGTAGTGGTCGTAGGCGTTATCGCAGGTGGACCAAGTGAGAAAGTGGGCATCATGGCGGGCGATAAAATCGTAACCGTTGATGGAAAAGCCTTTGCCGGGACCGACTTAGAGAATAATGACGTGATGGTCGCTTTGAAAGGGCCAAAAGATACGAAGGTAACTGTAGGGGTAAAGCGCCGTAAAGTGAAGGAGTTGATCGACTTCACCATTACTCGTGATAAAATTCCGATTCATAGCCTTGATGCTTCCTATATCGCAAAACCTGGAATCGGTTACATCAAATTAAATCGTTTCAGTGCTACTACCGTTCAGGAGTTTAAAGACGCTTTAGTAGATTTGAAAGCCCAAGGCATGGAGCATTTAGTGCTCGACTTGAAAGGCAATGGCGGAGGATACCTGAAAGCAGCGGTACAATTAGCTGATGAATTCTTAGATAAAGGAGAATTAGTCACCTACACAGAAGGACGCTCTTTCCCAAGAAAAGACTATAATGCCAGCAGTTCAGGCGGTTTCCAAGATGGTATGTTGGCAGTCTTGATTGATGAAGGTTCTGCTTCTGCAAGTGAGATCGTTTCCGGAGCTATTCAAGACTGGGATCGCGGCTTGGTAGTAGGTCGCCGTTCTTATGGAAAAGGATTGGTACAAAAGCCATTCCCATTGAGTGATGGTTCTGCTATGCGCTTAACCATTTCCAACTATTATACTCCAGCTGGCCGCTCCATTCAAAAGCCTTACGAAGAAGGAAAAGAAAGCTATTTGAAAGATATTCGCACCCGTCTGGAAAAAGGCGAACTGACCGACCTAAGTAAAATCGAATTCCCGGATTCTTTAAAGCACAACACCCTGCGCAGCAAAAGAACCGTTTACGGTGGTGGTGGCATCATGCCTGATATGTTCGTTCCACTTGATACGACCAGTAACACCAAAATGTACCGCGATGTGAACCGTCAGGGTATGTTCCAGCAGTTCTTGTTGACGTATATGGATAAAGAGCGTAAAAGCTTAGAAAAAGAATACCAAACGGAAGATGATTTCGTGAATAACTATACCGTAGGTCAAAAATTCTTCGATGAGTTCATCGAGTATGTTAGCGGAGAAGGAGTTGACTGCAATGACGAGCAATTAGCACTCTCTGAAAAGTCGATGCGCATACGTATGAAAGCATTGGTGGCGCGCTATTTATTCGGTACATCCGCTTATTTCCGTGTGGCTAATGAAAACAACGAAGCACTCCAAACTGCCATTACCGCAATGGAAGACAATAGCTTCAAAAAAATGAAAATCGCAGTACGCTAAGCTTGAGTAGCTAAAGATGTATCTATATTCAACAAAAAAGCCAATGTCCGTAAGGATATTGGCTTTTTTGTTGTTCGTCGTAAGCACGAAGTCTCTAGTCTCGGTACTCATGTCTCGAGTCTAAATCTAAATCTAAATCACGGATCCACATTCGCCTGCACAATAACAGACCTAAAATCTTTATGCCGCTTTAAGTAAAGAATACTGTCTTTAATAAAAGTCTTATAAGCTTTCAAGTTTTGATCCTTTGGCAATTTGATCAATATCGTTCGCAAATGATAAGTGCGCACATAAGAAACCGAAGGTACACTCGGACCCAATACCATATCCTTTAGCTGCTGCTTAAGATCACGGGTAAAAGTAAAAGCCGCCTGATTCACCCGCTCCTTATTCTTATGCTTCAAAGTCAACTCCACCATCCTGCAAAAAGGAGGGAAGTAGTAGCGGGCACGTTCTTGCAGTTCTTCTTGTGCGAAACTTAGATAATCATTCTCTAAAACATGGTGCAGCACGGGGTACTTAGTAGAGCGCGTCTGTATCAACACATCCCCCTGTTCCGACCGCCTACCAGATCGCCCACTTACTTGTAACAACAACTGAAAACCGCGTTCCATCGCTCTAAAGTCGGGAAAGTGAAGTAACTGATCCGCACTGATCACACCAACGGTACGTACTTTATCAAAGTCCAAGCCCTTGGCCACCATTTGGGTGCCGATCAACACATCCACATCACCGCTATGTAAACGCTCTAAGATTCGTTCAAATCCGCCTTTCTTTCTTGCGGTTTCTAAGTCCAATCTGGCGGTTCTTAACTCTGGGCGGATGAGCTGTAACTCTTCTTCAATTTTTTCCGTACCAAAACCTTGCACCTTCAAATTAGTACTCCCACATTGCCCACAGCTCTTGGCGATATGAGCATGATGCCCACAGTAATGACAACGCAATTGATCATTGTACTTATGGTAGGTCATACTCACATCACATTGATAACAGCGTGCCGTCCAGCCACAATCTTGACAGGCGATAAAAGGCGCATAGCCACGCCTGTTCTGGAACAAAATAACCTGTTCGCCACCCTCAACGGTGCGATCTATCGCATTGAGCAGATGAGTGGAAAATAAAGTTTGAACTTGCCCCTCTTTTTGAGCCGCTTGCAGGTCGATCAAGTTGATAGCAGGAGGGGCCACACCTCCATAACGCTCTGTCAAGGTAACATAAGCGTATTTCTTGGTTGTAGTCGCATTATAGTAACTCTCCAATGAAGGAGTGGCAGAACCCAAGACCACATTCGCTTGATGTAAATAAGCCAAGAAAATAGCCGCATCTCGCGCATTATAGCGAGGAGCGGGATCATACTGCTTATAAGAGCTATCATGTTCCTCATCCACCACCACTAAGCCCAGATCCGTAAACGGCAAGAACATGGAAGAACGTGCGCCAATAACGATTCTATACTCCCCATTCCGCACTTTAGCCCAAAGCTCTATACGCTCTTGATCGTTGAATTTAGAATGATACACACCGATCAGATCCCCGAACACCTGCTTCAGTCTGTGGATCATTTGTGTGGTCAAGGCAATCTCCGGCATTAAGAACAAACACTGCCGATTTTGTGCTAATTGCGCCTTAATGAGCTCAATGTACAATTGGGTTTTTCCACTACTGGTCACCCCATGTAGCAACACCGTTTTCTTTTTCTCAAATGCCTGTTTGATCCCTTGCAAAGCAGCCTGCTGGTGCTCACTCAAGTCAAATTCGATCAGGTCATTCTCGGATTCATCATCCGTATTTATTCTGCTGATGGCGAGTTTTTCTTCTATAAAAACCCCTTTCTTCACCAAGGCAGCAACATGACTGGCTGAGGCATCGGGCCCAGCCTGTTGAATAACTCGCTTTTTCTGTATTTTTTGTTCGCCTCCTTTCTGTTGCAATACCATAAAAGCCATCAAGATGGCCAATTGCTTTGGTGCTCTTTTCTCCAATTGAGCGAATATCTCCGACAGTAGTTTTTCCTCTTGGTACGACTCGTTCAAACTTATAAAAGCAACTTTTTTGGGCTTGTATTTTTCAATCAACTCCTCCTTCACCAGCAATACCCCCTTATCCAATAAAGACTTAACGATCGGGAAAACATTTTTTCGCTCTAAAATGGCTTGGGCTTCCTCAATGCTCAATTCATTTTGTAAGCTCAAAGCCTCAGCGATCAAAAACTCATTATCACTGAGCAAAGAATAATCCTCATTAAAAGAAGGGTGGAGTAGGAGGCGGGTTTCACTACTCAACCTAAAAGCACTGGGCAGAGCTACCCGCATCACCTCCCCTAAAGAAGAGAGGTAATAATCAGCGATCCAATGCCATAGTTTTAAAGTCGTGTCATTGATGATCGGGTCATCATCCAAGATGCTGATAATGGCTTTCGGGCGTTTTTCATCATGCTGCTCCTTACCAATGACCGCTACCACTAAAGCCGCATAGATCCGCTTGCTACCAAACTGCACCTGCACCCGTTTGCCCACCGCTATCTGATCGATCAAATTAGCAGGAACATCATAAGTATAAACCGTATCCACGGCCAAAGGCAAAACAACTTGAACGTAACAAGGCATGGGGCAATACTAAGTGATAGTAGGAATAGCTATAGAAAAACTTCGGCGAAGGCACGAAATCTCAAGTCTCACGTCTCGAGTCTCGAGTCTAAAAGATTAATGCATTCTATCCCCCCTTGGTTCTAATTGAAGCATGATTTCTTTCTCATACGCCAACCATTCCGCCCAGCGAGTTTGTACATAGGACTTAGGCATGTAAGTGCGTGCTAAGTCCAAAAACAAAGTGTAATGCGCCGCTTCCGCCACCATCAATTTGTAGTAGAAAATGCTTAAATGCTCATCATCGATCCCCTTCCATAATAATTTGAAGCGCTCACAGCTTCGTGCTTCGATCAAGCCCGCCATCAATAACCTTTCCACCAAAACCTCATCTTCACTGCCCCCTTTTTTTATGAATTTCGCCAAGGCGTTCACATACTCATCCTTGCGCTGCCTGCCCAAAGGCAAATTGCGCTTGCGCAACTCGGCCAGCACCATTCTAAAGTGCCCCCATTCTTCTGTAATGATAGGAGCTAACTCATCTACGAGCTTTACCCGATCGGGATAGCGTTGAATTAAAGAAATACAAGTGGAAGCCGCTTTCTGCTCACAATAAGCATGATCCGTAAGGATATCACCAATACTGATCTGCGTCAGATCCACCCAACGAGGATCCGTAGGCAATTGCAATTTTAAAACAGTAGAAGTATGATGGTCCGTAGGTCGCATAAGGATGCATTTCTTGTAAAGGTGAAGTGCGAATATACGACCCAATTCTGTAGAGGAAGATTTATGTGTCCTCCCTTTTGCCGTCAAACTCTTCAGCGTCAGAACGAAATCTCATATCTCATGTTTCACATCTCACGTCTAATCATTTCGCATCCACCATCTGACTCGTAAAAGTCTTCATGGTATCCATCAATTCCAAAGAACCCATGAAAACCGGTGTACGCTGATGCAGTTTTTTCGGTTGGATGTCTAAAATTCGTTTTCCCTCGTGATTCAGCGACTGCCCGCCTGCGATCTCAATAATGAACGACATCGGGTTACATTCGTACAGCACCCGCAATTTACCATTCGGATGCGTCGTCATATCAGGGTACATGAACACCCCGCCTTTGATCAAATTCCGGTGGAAATCCGCCACCATAGAACCAATATATCTTGAGCTGAACGGTCTGCCCGTACTCGGGTCATCCTCCTTGCAATAATCCACAAAATCATTCACCCAGCTCGGGAATTTACTGCGGTAGCACTCATTGATCGAGTAGATCTTGCCCTGCTTCGGCATTTTTATATCGCGGTGCGACAAGCAAAACTCACCAATAGAAGGATCCAACGTAAAGCCATTCACCCGTACCCCTGTTGTATACACCAGCATGGTAGAAGAACCATAGATCACATATCCCGCCGCCACTTGCTCACAACCCTTCTGCAAGAAATCCTTCATTTCACAAGGGCCATTCTCCGTCTTACGGCGCAAAATGGAAAAGATCGTTCCAATAGAAACATTCACATCAATATTAGAAGAACCATCTAAAGGGTCAATGCAGACCACATATTTACCCGCATCATTCACCGAGATAAAACCCTCGCTCTCTTCACTTGCGATCCCACCACAGGCACCGCTTTTAGATAAAGCATCAATGAACACCTCATGGGCGAACACATCCAGCTTTTTCACATCTTCGCCATGCACATTCGCATCGCCGGTCAAGCCCAAAATATCTACCAAGCCCGCCTTATTCACCTCGCGGTTCACGATCTTCGCCGCTAAACATATATCAAGCAATAAGCCCGATAATTCTCCGGTCGCGAAAGGAAAACCTTTCTGACTCTGAATGATGAATTCATTAAGTGTGACTACCTTCCGGCTTCCCATATAGTGAGTTCTTTATTTCAATGCTCAAAAACTAACACCTGTAAGTGTTCCAATAGACGAATCGAAAATTTGGGGGTCACTTTTCAATCGCGTTGCGAAAATCGCTAATTCTATTGGTAGAATATACATTTAGTCGCAAAAATCGCGCTAAAGGCTGCATTCATCACATCAAATTAATACGCAATTAACACCAACTAAACAGACCGCTAAGTTCAAGATATTTACTGATTCAAAGAAGAAAAATTAAACAAAATCCCACTGATTTTTTATAGCATTAGATGTTATGCGTTTAAAGGCTGCGTAAGCGCAATAAAAGCCTGCGCTAGCAGGCATGAAAATCGGCACACAGCACGAAGTCTCTCTACTCGAGTCTCATGTCTCGAGTCTAAAATAAAACGCAGCCTTTCACTGCGCTCACCGGGCTATCCACTAAAATTCAGCCCCTGCCTGCTGCTGTTTGGCAGGCGTAAAAATGGCTACCTCTGGGCCGCCTTTTTACGCCGCCAAACAGGGCGCATTCAGCGGCTTCATTACCGTTCCTATCCCTCGCAGGAGCACCACTTTTGAGGAGTATTTATTAAATTGTAACTCTACCAATTAAGCAAGTTGATTCTTACACTGTAAACAGTGGACAAACAATTGACATCAAACACCTGAAAGCTGGTGTTTATATCTGTTCTTTGGTCGGGAAAACTGGAGAAAGATACCAGCAAAAGCTCGTTATTATGCAGTAAGAATCATGGTACTATACATCCACCAAAAAGGTGGATGTATAGTATATTTCAATCGTTAATATATGGTACTCAGAGTCACCTTATTGATATTCATGCTTTTGCATACAATAAACATTTACGCTCAGGAAAAATACTTCCTGAATACATTTGATATAGGTTATGTCTCGAGCGGACGCAATATTGAGTATGATGGCGAGAAGCTTATAGTCTACGCTAACTTCAAAGACAGTTTGAGCACGGACAATATGTGGAAAAACTTCGTTATGGTTCTTAATGGAGAGGGGGATACTTATTCACTTGTTACAGATGATAGTGCTTTGTATCCTGTCGTAATTAGAGCATTTGATAAGTATGGTACGAACATTACAACAGGCTATACACTTGCCGATGAAAAGTATGCTCCCTTTTATTGTGCTATGGATGCTGACTTCGACACCTTGTTTTTCAATGAGATGGAATATGATTTCAACTGTGTGTCACGTTGCGGTACTTCTGCGGTATTCGGAGGATTTATTATAGCAGGTGAATGTAACCCCACCATCGATGATGATCCGAAAGCCTATCCTCATCTGACCAAGATAGATAACAGTGGAGAAGTTGTTTGGGATTCGCTCTATACCTACTATGATTTTGGAGGGAATAATACGATTCGTGAAATGATACAACTAACAGGTGATAACTATCTTCTAGGTTGTGAGTTACACTGGACTTTGTTCGGGGGGAGTGTCTATCTTTTAGAGATAGACGGGGACGGTAATGTCCTGGATGAGACCATCATTAGCTATGGAGAGGACTGGAATG
>JAHDGT010000091.1 GCA_020631675.1 Bacteroidota bacterium | reverse complement strand
CCGCGAAGTCAGGATCAACTTGTAATACCAATGTCAATGCTTCAGAACCGAAGGTCGCAGCGATAGGACCAGCTATTGTGTAGCTAACCGTACCGTCTCCGTTGTCCATCCAGTCTGTATTGCTCGCCGCATCGAAGATGAAACCAGCAGGAACGTAATCAGTTACAACTACATTGTACGCATCAAAGTCACCCTGATTCAATACTGTGATCGTGAATGGTACGAAATCACCCGCACTCACTATAGATGAAGTGGTCGTCTTGATCAAAGCAAGGTCGAATGTTCCAACCTCAACTTCTTCCGGATCGTGATCATCCTCTTCCTCTGGATCATTGTCCGGATCCTCATCCGGTGTAGAATCCTCGTCAGTAGGTGGATCGTTAGATGGATCCGTATCGTCATCCGCATCAGTGATCTCGGCTACGTTAACAAGGCTCGCACCATCATAAGCAGGATCTACCTGTAATACGATCGTCAAGGTCTCCGTTCCGGCAGGTGCCAATGGACCAGCGATGGTCGCGGAAGCAGTTCCGTCACCGTTATCGGTGAAGTCGTTCGCCGCGTCAGCCACGAACAAGAAGCCAGCAGGAATGTGATCCATCACGCTGATCGCGTAAGCATCCACATTACCCTCATTAGTAACCGTGATATCGAAGGTCACCATGTCGCCAGGTGCTACCATTGTAGCATCAGTGGTCTTCTCTAAAGCAAGATCGAACACTGGTGGCTCACTCACTGTAACCGTTTCAGGATCATTATCATCCTCATCACCGTCCGTGTTATCCGTCACGTCATCCGTTGTAGGATCGTTCGTCGGATCATCATCCGGTGTAGAATCCTCATCCGTAGGAGGAGTATTCGTAGGGTCAGTATCATCATCCGCAGCAGTTATCTCGGCTACATTGGTCAAGTCACCGCCAGCAAAGTCAGGGTCAACCTGTAACATGATCGTTAAAGTCTCCATACCTGTAGTTGCGGCGATAGGACCTGCTATCGTCGCAGAAGCCGTTCCATCACCATTGTCGCTGAAGTCATTCGCCGCATCAGCAACAAAGATGAATCCAGCAGGGATAAAGTCAGTCACCTCTACATTGTATGCATCAACATTACCTTGGTTGAATACCGTGATATCGAATGTTACGATGTCACCAGGATATACATCAGTAGCCTCCGTCGTCTTCAATAACGCAAGGTCGAACACTTGTTCCGTAATAGTGATAGTTTCAGGATCGTTGTCATCCTCATCACCATCTGTGTTATCCGTTACATCATCCGTAGTAGGATCGTTAGTTGGATCATCATCCGGTGTAGAGTCCTCATCAGTTGGAGGTGTATTCGTTGGGTCAGTATCGTCATCCGCAGTAGTGATCTCAGCGATGTTTGTTACATCACCTTCCATAGCATCAGGATCAACTACTAAAATCATTGTCAAAGTAGCTGTACCAGTTGTAGCTGGAATAGGACCTGCGATCATAGCAGAAGCCGTACCGTCACCATTATCAGAGAAGTCATTCGCAGGATCAGCAACATACAATAATCCAGCAGGAATAAAGTCTGTCACTTCTACATTATATGCATCAAGATCACCTTGGTTGTATACAGTAATTGTAAACTCAACAAAGTCACCAGGAGCAACCGTAGTCGCATCTGTTGTCTTGATCAATGCTAAATCGAAAGTTGGATCTTCAGTTACAGTAACTGTAGCAGGATCATGGTCATCCTCATCTGTATCAGGATTACTATCACCAGGAGTACCTGTACCGTCACCATCAACTACGTCATCAGATGGAGAATCAGGGTTACCACCCGCATCATTCGTATCATCTGTATCAGGAGTAGAATCCACATCCGTTGGAGGTGTATTCGTTGGATCCGTATCATCATCAGCAGCACTGATCTCAGCGAAGTTGGTCAAGTCACCAGAAGTGAATGCAGGATCAACTTGTAATACCATAGTCAATGTAGCCATTCCCGTTGAAGCATTGATAGGACCAGCGATATTCGCTGTAGCAGTACCATCAAAATTATCAACAAAATCATTCGACGTATTCGCAACGAAGACAAAGCCAGTAGGTATGTAATCCGTTACATCAACATTGTAAGCATCAACATTACCTTGATTGAATACCTCGATAGTGAATTCAACAACATCACCAGGAGAAACTGTAGTCGCATCAGTAGACTTAACTAAAGCTAAGTCAAACACTTCATCCGTTTCAACAGTAACTGTTTCTGGATCATTGTCATCCTCATCACCGTCTGTGTTATCAACTACATCATCCGTTGTAGGATCGTTAGTTGGATCATCATCCGGAGTAGAGTCCTCATCAGTTGGAGGAGTATTCGTTGGATCGGTATCATCATCCGCAGCAGTGATCTCAGCTACGTTAGTCAAGTCACCATCAGCAGCTGATGGGTCAACCTGAAGAACAATTGTAAGCTCTTGTGAACCAACAACCGCAGCGATAGGACCAGCGATAGTAGCAGAAGCTGTACCGTCACCATTGTCCATGAAGTCATTAGCAGGATCAGCAGCGAAAAGGAATCCAGCAGGGATGAAATCAGTCACCTCTACATTATAGGCATCAAGGTCGCCTTGGTTATATACCGTAATCGTGAACTCTACTAAATCGCCAGGAGCAACAAGTGTCGCATCTGTAGTTTTAATTAAAGCTAAATCGAATACTGGTGGCTCTTCAACTGTAACCGTTTCAGGGTCATTATCATCCTCATCACCGTCTGTGTTATCAACTACATCATCCGTTGTAGGATCGTTAGTTGGATCATCATCCGGAGTAGAATCCTCATCAGTTGGAGGCGTATTAGTTGGATCCGTATCATCATCCGCAGCAGTGATCTCAGCAACATTGGTTAAATCACCAGAAGTAAATGCTGGATCTACTTGTAACATGATGGTTAATACGGCAGAACCTGTACCAGCTGATAAAGGACCAGCTATAGTAGCAGAAGCAGTGCCATCACCATTATCAGTGAAGTCATTTGCTGCATCAGCAACGAAAATGAATCCAGTTGGGATGAAGTCCATCACCTCAACGTTGTAAGCATCAACATTACCTTGGTTCAATACTTCGATTTCGAAGGTTACGATTTCACCAGGAGCTACAGTTTCAGCATCCGTAGTCTTAAGTAATGCTAAGTCGAAAACATCATCTTCTTCAACAACCACAGATGCTGGGTCATGATCATCCTCATCTGTAGTTGGATCATCGTCGCCAGGTGTACCTGTACCATCACCGTCAACAGCATCATCAGCTGGTGAATCAGGATCACCACCCGCATCATTGCTATCATCCGTATCAGGAGTAGAATCCACATCCGTTGGAGGTGTATTCGTTGGGTCGGTATCATCATCAGCTGCACTGATTTCAGCAAAGTTGGTCAATGTACCTTCCGCTGCATCAGGATCAACCGCTAATGTAAGCGTTAACACTTCAGAACCCGAAGTAGCTGCGATAGGACCTGTGATCATAGCAGTAGCAGTACCATCACCATTGTCAGCGAAGTCATTCGCAGGATCAGCAACAAAGAAGAAGCCAGCAGGAATATAATCCGTTACTTCTACATTGTATGCATCTAAATCACCTTGGTTGAATACTTCGATTTCAAAGATCACAACATCACCAGGAGCAACAACAACCGCATCAGTAGTTTTAACTAATGCTAAGTCGAACTCAGGCTCTTCAACAGTAACTGTTGCAGGATCGTGATCATCCTCATCTGTAGTAGGATCTTCATCACCAGGAGCACCTGTACCATCACCATCAACAACATCGTCAGATGGAGAATCAGGGTTACCACCCGCATCATTAGTATCATCTGTATCAGGAGTAGAATCCACATCCGTTGGAGGTGTATTCGTTGGATCGGTATCATCATCAGCTGCACTGATCTCAGCGAAGTTGGTCAAATCACCATTTGTCGCCGCAGGATCAACTTGTAAAACAATAGCTAAATCAGCGAATCCACCAGCAGAAATAGGACCAGCGATCATAGCAGAAGCTGTACCATCACCATTGTCTGCAAAATCATTCGCAGGATCAGCAGCGAATAAGAAGCCAGCTGGGATATAATCCGTCACTTCTACGCTATACGCATCAACATCACCTTGGTTGAACACAATGATATTGAAAGTCACTAAGTCTCCAGGAGCTACCGTGGTAGCAGAAGTCGTCTTAACCAATGCTAAGTCGAATTCAGGTTCAACTACTGTTACTAATGCAGGATCATGGTCATCCTCATCCGTTGTAGGCTCTTCATCACCTGGCGTACCCGTACCATCACCATCAACAACATCGTCTGATGGAGAATCAGGGTTACCACCCGCGTCATTAGAACCATCCGTATCAGGAGTAGAATCCTCATCTGTAGGAGGCATGTTCGTAGGATCAGTATCATCATCAGCTGCACTGATCTCAGCGAAATTCACTAAGTCACCATCTGTTGCATCAGGATCAACTTGTAGGATGATGGTTAAGGTTTCAACACCTGTACCCGCAGCGATAGGACCAGCAATAGTAGCTGTCGCTGTACCGTCAAAGTTATCTGTAAAGTCATTCAATGAGTTAGGAACGAAGATCAATCCAGCAGGGATGTAATCCGTTACCTCTACATTGTATGCATCCGCTTCTCCTTGGTTGAATACCTCAATTGTGTATTCAATTACTTCACCAGGGGCTACAGTTGTAGCATTTGTGGTCTTAACTAATGCTAAGTCGAAGATCGGAGGATCACCAACTGTGATCGTAGCTGGATCGTGATCATCCTCATCTGTAGTAGGATCATCATCACCAGGGGTACCTGTACCGTCACCATCTACAGCATCATCAGCAGGTGATTCAGGATCACCACCCGCATCATTATCAGGATCATTATCCGGCGTAGAATCCACATCCGTTGGAGGTGTATTCGTAGGGTCGGTATCATCATCAGCAGCAGAAATCTCAGCGAAGTTGGTCAAATCACCTTCCGTAAAGGCTGGATCAACTACTAAGATCATAGTTAAAGTCGCAGTACCATTAGAAGCAGCGATAGGACCAGGGATCATAGCCGTAGCCGTACCATCACCATTATTCGCAAAGTCATTCGCAGGATCCGCTACATAGAAGAAGCCAGAAGGAATATAATCCGTCACTTCTACATTGTAGGCATCCATATTACCTTGGTTGAATACTTCAATGGTAAACTCGATCTGCTGACCAGGAGCAGCTTCAGTTACATCAGTTGTCTTGATCAATGCCAAGTCAAAAATGTCACCTTCTTCAACTGTTACTAAAGCAGGGTCATGATCATCCTCATCCGTTGTTGGCTCCTCATCACCAGGTGTACCTGTACCATCACCATCGACAACATCGTCTGATGGAGAATCCGGGTTACCACCCGCGTCATTGGTATCATCCGTATCAGGAGTAGAATCCACATCCGTTGGAGGTGTATTCGTTGGATCATTATCATCATCAGCAGCAGAAATCTCAGCGAAATTCACTAAGTCACCATCAGGCTGATCAGGATCTACTTGCAAAGCAATAGTAACCACCTCAGAACCCGTAAGTGCTGTGATAGGACCTGGGATAGTAGCTGTTGCAGTACCATCACCATTGTCAGCGAAGTCATTCGCAGGATCCGCAGCGAAGATGAATCCAGCTGGGATATAATCTGTTACATCAACATTGTAAGCATCAACATTACCTTGGTTGAATACTTCAATATCAAACAATACGATATCGCCAGGTGCAACCACTACAGAAGTAGTCGTTTTCACTAAGGCTAAATCGAAAATATCTTCATTAGAAACTGTTACTGATGCAGGATCATGATCATCCTCATCTGTAGTAGGCTCCTCGTCGCCAGGTGTACCAGTACCATCACCATCAACAACATCGTCTGATGGAGAATCAGGGTTACCACCGGCATCATTAGAATCATCCGTATCAGGAGTAGAATCCACATCCGTTGGAGGTGTATTCGTTGGATCGGTATCATCGTCAGCAGCACTGATCTCAGCAAAGTTCACTAGGTCACCATCAGCTACCGCAGGCTCTACCTGTAAAATGATAGTTATAGTAGCGGTACCTGTCATTGCTGGAATAGGACCAGGGATTGTTGCTGTTGCAGTACCCGCTCCGATATTCTCTGTAAAATCGTTATCAATGCTATTCACGAATGCGAAACCTGTTGGAATATAATCCGTGACCTCTACATTGTACGCATCGAAATCCCCTTGGTTAACTACTTCGATTGTGAATTCAACCACATCACCAGGAGCTACGATCGTAGCATCTGTTGTTTTAGTTAAAGCCAAGTCAAAAGCAGGAGGATCATCTACTGTTACAGTTGCAGGGTCATGATCATCTTCATCCGTTGTAGGCTCCTCATCACCTGGTGTACCTGTACCATCACCATCAACAACATCGTCTGATGGAGAATCCGGGTTACCACCCGCGTCATTGGTATCATCCGTATCAGGAGTAGAATCCACATCCGTTGGAGGTGTGTTCGTTGGATCCACATCATCATCAGCAGCACTGATCTCAGCGAAGTTGGTCAAGTCACCACTTGTAGCAGCAGGATCAACTTGCAAGAAAATAGAAACTGTTTCCGTACCGGTAAGTGCTGAAATAGGACCGGCGATAGTAGCCGTAGCCGTACCATCACCATTATCAGCAAAATCAGTGTTACTAGCATCAAATAAGAATCCACTAGGAATGTAGTCTGTTACATCTACATTATAAGCGTCGAAATCTCCTTGGTTGTAAACTGTGATCATAAATTCAACCACATCACCAGGATTAACCACTGTCGCAGTGGTCGTTTTCATTAATGCTAAATCAAAGACACCTTCATTATCGACAGGCAATAATGCTGGATCCGAATCATCTTCATCCGTTGTAGGATCTTCATCACCAGGATTACCTGTACCGTCACCATCAACAACATCATCTGATGGCGTTTCTGGATTACCACCGGCATCATTCGTATTATCCGTATCAGGTGTAGAATCAATGTCAGTAGGAGGTGCGTCATTAGGATCCGTATCGTTATCCGCCTCACTGATCTCAGCCACGTTTAATAAGTTAGCCCCTGTGAAATCAGGATCTACTTGTAAAACGATAGGAATCGTTACTTGATCACCAGCAGCTAATGGATTAGCATTAGGAATGCTGATCGGGTTGATCGCAGAGATATCTGTAGAAACAGTACCATCAGGATTCAATGTCCAGCCATAAAGTGTATTTAAAGCAGGAACAAATAATAATCCAGTAGGTAAGTAATCTGAAACTACTACATCATAAGCATCAAAATCTCCTTGGTTATAGACAGTAATGTCAAATTGAACCACTTCACCGGGAGGAACCGGAGTCACCACACCTGAATTTAGCACCTTAGTCAATGCCAAATCGAAGTAACCTACTTGTACATTATGAGGATCATGATCATCCTCATCTGTAGCTGGGTCTTCATCACCAGGAGCACCTGTACCGTCACCATCTACAACATCGTCTGACGGCGTTTCCGGGTTACCACCCGCGTCATTCGTGCCATCAGTATCAGGTGTACTGTCCGTATCAGGCATTGGTGTGTTCGTTGGGTCAGTATCGTCATCTGCCGCACTGATCTCAGCGAAGTTCGTTAAATCCGCAGGTGTAGGTAAATTAGGATCAACTTGTAAGAACAAAGTCAAATCCGCAGAACCAACCATAGCAGGTAACATACCAGGAAGAGACGTACTGGCAGTGTTCGTGCCCGCATCAAATGTCCAGTCACTGTTAGAACCATCTGTAACAAAGATGAATCCAGCAGGAATGTAATCTGTTACCTCAACGTCATAAGCGTCAAAGTCACCTTGGTTATAAACAGTAATGGTGAACTCCACGACTTCGCCGGGTTCCACTTCGTCAGATACTGAGGTTTTGATCAATGCTAAATCGAAGTAACCTACTTCTACCGTCTCTGGATCATGATCATCCTCATCGGTATCAGGATTATCATCACCTGGTGTACCTGTTCCATCACCATCTACAACATCATCAGCTGGTGAATCTGGATCACCACCCGCATCATTTGTATTGTCACCATCTGGTGTACTGTCTACATCCGTCGGAGGGTCGTTCGACGGATCGTTGTCGTCATCTGCTGAGCTGATCTCAGCAAAGTTTGCGTAGTCGCCACTTGCCGCAGCAGGATCGACTTGGAGAACGATGGTTACCATTTCAGATCCGGTTTGTGCAGGTATCGGACCATCAATAGTAGTTGTCGCGGTTCCATCGCCATTATCCGTCCAGTCAGGATTACTAGCCGCATCAAAGATGAAACCCGACGGAATATAGTCGGTTACATCTACGTTAAATGCGTCGTAGTCTCCTTGGTTGGACACCTCGATCGTGAATGTGACGAATTGACCTGGTTCAACTCGGGTTACATCAGTTGTTTTGATTAAAGCCAAATCGAAACATTTCTCCTCTATAATAATAGGACAACACATTTCGAAAGGGCAACCCTGTTCGTCTGTTGCTGTTGCGTAGTACTCACCTGGCATAGTAGCCAGATAAGATGCCGCATTAGCACCAGTAATTTCAGCACCATCCATGAACCATTGGATGTCGCTTAATGTGGCACCATTTACCACGCCTGGTATCGTCAGCTCATACTGTTCGCCCAGTTCTAAGCATAATCCGGCGGGAACGGTCAAACAAGCCGTAGCGGCATTGTTCGTCATGTCCGCATCCATCGGATCCGAGGCAGTAATAGATGCTACGTTATCAACGGCTCCGATGGCGGTTGTCATCACCTCGATGGTCAAGGAGAAGGAATCTCCCGGATTCATCGTGCCGACCATCCACTCCCCTGTGCCGGGGTCGTAGCTGCCGCCTGAGTCGTCATTAACGTAAGAAGCACCGGCGGGTAGTAAATCTGTTACCACCACACCAGTGTAGACCTGACCGCCGCCCCCTGTGTGGTCGACGGTGATCGTGAAGGAGGCCGTGCCACCAAGTGGTACGGCGGCGCTCGCTTCGTCTAGCGTTTTTGTTATCACCAAATCGTCTACGGTTTGTGCGTTTATACCGTAGCCTGTGGCGAAGAACAAAAGCAAGACAAACAGAAGGCTCCTTAGCGAAGTAGAGTTCTGCGTCTTCATGTTTTGAACATTTAACATTATTGGATCGCCTTTAAATAAGACATGTGCGTGTTCCGGTGAGGAAGGGACCAATAAGTTCGATAAATACAATAAAGCGTTCTATATGCAATATGCTTCTACGGTATCAAGCAAATATTGTTCCACCTTAGAAAGAAAAAATTAGTAAAATCCATATTAGAGGCTAAGGCTAGTCAAGCTTAAATGATAAACTACTAGGCTTCAGAAGCGTAGATATTCAGTTCCTATCAAAGCATGACAATAAACAGACGGAATTCTTTTTTTAGTTGGAAAAAAGTGAAACTTTATATGTGACTTTTATTTTGCGGGCTTTAGCTCTACTTAAACTCAAATTGTATACAAAATTGTGCATTTTGTTCGTGCGAGGGATAGGAGTGGAAATGAGGGGGCTAAGGAGCGCCCTGAGCGGCGGGCTAAAAAGGCGGCCCAGAGGTAGCCATTTTTAGCCCTGCCAGCGAAGCAGCGAACAGCCCCCGAATTGGAATGGATAGCCCGGTGCCCGCAGTGAAAGGCTGCGCTTTTTTGATTCAAGGCTCGATTTGTCGTACAGCCGTTGCATGCAACGGCTAAACTTTTGCCGCTGTGGGAAATATTACCCAAAAGGAATAGCGCAGGCTTTTATTGCGGGCACGCACCCAAGTACATACTGATAGTATACGCTCTATAAAGTATCGACTTAGTTTGTTTAGCTTTGTGCGTTCCAAAAAATAAAACCTTAGCTTAGTTTATGAATGCGATCGAACTTATTGTTGCTTGTGCGAAAGTCCCTTCATATAGTACTTATGAAGAAAGGTTACACCCTTTGATCCATGAGATTTGCGCACAGGTAGATGAGGCTACCATATACCCGGTGGCCGATAATAATCTTGTTATAAAGGTAGCTGGTGACGAAAGTAGACCACCGGTGGCTTTGACGGCACATTTGGATAAGATCGATCATTTTGAGGGCGAAGAACGCGAATTAGCTGTTCGGTTGGAAAATGGGAGGATCATTGGGCAAATGGACAATACCGCCGGCTTGGGTGTTTGCTTGGATTTAATGTTCAGAAGCAGGTCGCATGATTTTCCGACTTTGTATTTATTGTTTTCTGAAATGGAGGAAGGCACTGGTTTACGACAGCATCCTGAGCGAATGAAAAATGCGGGTGTAGGTTATAAAGCGGGCATGGGCGCGGAACGAATCGCCCATTTTCTTCTTGATGAGCTACCGCTTCCGGCTTGTGTCATCACGATCGACACAACTCCGAAGTTCAAAGGTGAGCCTGGTATTGCTTTATATGATACCTTTTGGCATAGAACCGATGGTACTTTTGAAGCTAGTGCGCTATTGAAAAACAGAATAGATGGCTTAAAGTCATTTTTCCAACGTTTACATCCAGAAATACTGTTCGGTAATGCGGTGAATGACTATATAGAGTATGGAATTGTGCTTAATAAAGCAAAACCAGCGGCGGCAATTCCGAGTATTGCCATAGAGCCCTCGATTTTTCCTTATCATCAAGAGAACGAGGGGGTATATTGCGAAGATGTGGAGAAGATCGTTGATATGTTAACTGCTTTTTTAGCTTCATTTGATTTTCAGGCATTCTAAAAAATGAATTAACTGTATAGGTCAGGCAATTTTGAATGAAAAATGCCTGAGAAATAGTACCAAAAAGAAAAAGCCCGACCGTACATATTAATATGTATGGTCGGGCTTTCGCGTTTAACTGTATGGATGGTCACTTAATATATCATCAGAGCAGCTGCATGCTTTGCACCTGCCAGCGTCCTTCTCTTTGAGATTGGACGATCGAATCTTCATCCATTGGCTTAGGGGACATGCCCGTAAGGCTTGTTTTCCATTTCGCCAAAAACAGCATCGCAATAGTAAATGTAGTTAGCATGACTCGCTAATTTATTGGCATGAACGGAATGTGGGTATCAGTCTGTAGTTAGTAGTGAAGATGATGAAAATCACGGTAGAACTCTTTTAAAAAATCCGACTTGAATTATTGGCGAAACTTGAGCACCAATATCTAAGCAGACAATAGAAAAACATCTCCCAAAAGGTACATTTATTACCTTTATAAATAATCATCACCTACCGTTTCGTTAGCAGTTCTTAATCGAACAGACGAGCATAACGAGAGGCTTCTAATTTAGCGCGCTCGATCTCATAAGCTCTTTTCTCCTCGAAAGAAATAGAAATACCATACTTACTCTTCTTCAGTATCGCTTCCTTTGACTTGTGTAATAATGCCTTCATCATGGTCATTAGAATTAAATGTGAACAAGAAAAAAATCCGTGAATCTTGAATTAAAATACCCATTTCAAGAAATGGTTTTTGAAATCACTTCATCACTGTCAGCCTTATGAACCGCTTTCAACTGATAAAGGTTCCACAAATCAAAACTATTTACGATTCCTTCACATAGAGCAATGAGTAAATGTAGGATCAGCGCTGTTTTAAAGGGGGGGGAATTCCTTTAAACTAAATGTTAATAAAACCCTCATTCAATTTAAGTGCCCAGCCAAAATATAGCTCCGTATCTTTGCGATCTAAACCATTAAATACGTAAATACTTATGGCAGCAGTAGAAACCATACAAATACCATTAGGCTATAAAGCACCTGACTTCAAATTGCCCGATACAATAAGCGGAGAAGAGAAGTCCTTACAGATGCTAAAAGGCGAAAAAGCCACTGTGGTCATGTTCATTTGCAACCATTGCCCTTTTGTGAAAAACATCAATGCGCAATTGGTCAGCTTAGCGAATGATTATAGTGCCAAAGGCATCAGTTTCATAGCGATCAGCAGTAATGATGTTGAAAACTACCCTCAAGATGGGCCGGAATTGATGAAAACTCATGCAGAAACAGAAGGCTATCCTTTCCCCTATCTGTATGATGAATCTCAAGAAGTGGCAATAGCTTATAAGGCGGCCTGCACGCCCGATTTCACTATTTTCGACAGTGATCTTTTGTGTGTTTATCGCGGACAATTAGACGATTCGCGTCCAGGAAATGGCAAAACAGTAAGCGGTGCGGATATCAGAGCTGCTTTAGATGCGATTTTGAGTGAAACGCCCGTCAACAGCACCCAAACACCTAGCATTGGTTGTAACATTAAATGGAAAGGTAAAGCTCCTTATTGATCAAAATCTTTATTTTTATCAGGGCGCATCCACGCAATAAAAAGGGGATTTGACGGGTGGGTAAGTCCTCCCTATTGGCAAAAGTAAAGACGTTGCATGCAACGTCTCT
>JAHDGT010000598.1 GCA_020631675.1 Bacteroidota bacterium | reverse complement strand
GGATAACGATAATTCCTAGGCGCATTCAAAGTCTCTTTGATCGTACGAGGAGACACCCAACGCAATAAATTCAAAGAAGCACCCGCTTTATCATTCGTACCGCTGGCACGTCCGCCACCAAATGGTTGCTGACCAACTACCGCACCCGTAGGCTTATCATTAATGTAGAAGTTACCCGCAGAATGGCGCAAACGTTCAGTTGCGATATCGATCGCATAACGATCCTTAGAAATGATAGAACCCGTTAAGGCATAAGGAGAAGTGCTATCCACTAAATCTAAAGTCTGCTCAAAATCATCAGCAGGGTAAACGTAGATCGTCAAAACAGGGCCGAAGATCTCTTCACACATAGTGGTGTACTTAGGATCCTTTGCTAGTAAAATAGTAGGCTCAATAAAGTAGCCCTTACTCTTATCATAGCCACCCCCAGCGATCACCTCCACATTATCATCCGCCTTAGCACCATCTATATAAGCTGCGATCTTATCAAAAGAACGCTCGTCGATCACCGCATTGATGAAGTTGCTGAAGTCCTCAGTAGGACCGATCTTGAAAGTCGCCACATCCTCCAATAAACGCTCCTTCACCGCTGGCCAGATGTTGTCCGCGATATAAGCACGAGAAGCAGCGGAACATTTTTGTCCCTGATACTCAAAAGCACCACGTGCCAAGGCGATCGCCGTTTGCTCGGCATCAGCGGTTTTATGTGCAACAACAAAGTCCTTACCACCTGTTTCCCCAACAATACGAGGATAAGATTTATAGTTCGCGATATTCGTACCTATCGTCTTCCAAATGTGCTGGAAAGTACCCGTAGAACCCGTAAAGTGAACACCCGCCAATTCCGGATGCGCGAAGCAAACCTCACCAGCTACAGGTCCATCCACCTGAATCAAATTGATCACACCAGCAGGAAGTCCCGCCTCCATGAAGATCTCCATCACCACTTGCGCAGAGTAGATCTGCGTATCAGAAGGCTTCCAAACCACCGTATTGCCCATCAAAGCCGCACAAGCAGGCAAATTACCCGCGATCGCCGTAAAGTTGAAAGGCGTGATCGCGAAAATGAAACCCTCCAAAGCGCGATACTCCAATCTATTCCAAACACCAGGATTAGAATCCGGCTGCTGAGAATAGATCTCACTCATATAATAGGCATTGAAACGCAAAAAGTCGATCAACTCACAAGCACTATCGATCTCCGCTTGATACGCGTTTTTAGATTGGCACAACATGGTAGCCGCGTTCAGCTTTGCTCTGTAAGGACCAGCGATCAGCTCGGCAGCTTTCAAAAAGATGGCTGCTCTACTTTCCCAAGCTGTATTTTCCCAAGCCGCTTTCGCCGCCAAAGCCGCATCGATCGCAGCCGTCACATGCTCAGCCGTACCGCGGTGGTAATGCCCCAGCACATGCTGATGATCATGCGGAGGATGCATGCTCGGTGTATCAGAAGTGCGCACCGCCTCTCCATTAATGTACATCGGCAAATCCGCCTGCACGGAACGCATCGCCTTCAAGGCAGCTTTCAAATTGGCGCGCTCTACCGAATCAGGCGCATAACTTAAAACAGGCTCATTAGTAGGATAAGGAACTTCCGTAAATCCGAATCTTGACATGCTCTTTTGGACTTTTAATAGAGACATAAGACGTAAGACATAAGACATAAGATTAAGTCTGCCCTATGGTCAATAAATTCAGTCTACTTGTCTATATATTGATGATTAAAATCTGCGCGAATATAGCCATTTGTGTATTAGAGAAACTGTCTGTCTTCATACATCATTCAAAATTCAAAATTACCTCATTCATAATTCCAATTAGGGCGCATACCCGCAATAAAAACTTGCGCTTATTACCCTAAATAAATTCGCCACACAGCAGATAAATCTCATGTCTCGAGTCTCATGTCTCGGGTCTAAAAAAGCGCAAGCTTTCACTGCGGGTACCGGGCTATCCGTTCCTACAAAA
>JAHDGT010000090.1 GCA_020631675.1 Bacteroidota bacterium | reverse complement strand
GCCCATTTTGTAGGAACGGATAGCCCGGTGGACGCAGTGAAAGCTTGCGCTTTTTCAGACTCGAGACCCGAGACATGAGACGTGAGATTTTCGTGCTGTGTGCCGATTTTCTTTATGCCTGCTAGCGCAGGCTTTTATTGCGGGTACGCACCCATTTAAAATATTTCAGTTATCTGATTTATTAGAAATGTCGAAATCTTGACAAGCGATGGGATAGGAGTGTGGCTATATTGCAAGCAATTAATTACATTACGTTAGTAATTTTTACCACTACCAAAACTGCCCCCGCATATGCATATCGCCATTATTGGAAACGGGATCACGGGTGTGAGTTGTGCGCGTTTTTTGCGAAAGCTGGACGCGAACTGCCGCATTAGTCTGATCAGTGCCGAAACGGATCATTTTTTCTCTCGCACCGCGCTCATGTACATCTACATGGGGCATATGACCTACGAGAATACGAAGCCTTATGAGGACTGGTTCTGGGAAAAGAATCGGATTGATCTGGTACGTGCTTATGTGGAGCGGGTGGATACCGCAGCAAAGCAATTGGTCACGGCATCTGGGAAGACGATCACTTATGATAAGTTGGTGCTGGCGACGGGTTCTAAGCCGAATAAATTTGGTTGGCCCGGGCAGGATCTGGATGGGGTGCAGGGTTTGTACAGCTATCAGGATCTGGAGTTGCTAACGAAGAATACTACGCAGCATAAAGTGAAAAGAGGGGTGATCGTTGGTGGCGGTTTGATCGGTATTGAACTGGCGGAGATGCTACTGACAAATGGTATCGCGGTGACGATGCTGGTGCGGGAGAGTAATTATTGGAATAATGTGTTGCCTGAGGAAGAGGCGACTATGGTGAGTAGGCATATACGGGAACACCATGTGGATCTACGATTGGCTACGGAGCTGAAAGAAGTGATCGACGATGGGTCTGGACGTTGCAAAGGCGTGATCACGAATACAGGTGAAAAGATAGATTGCGAAATAGTGGGTTTGACCGCAGGAGTGAGTCCGAACATCGCCTTTTTGAAAAATAGCGGCATTGAAACGGCAAGGGGGATTTTGGTGGATCACCACCTGAGAACCAATGTGGCGGACGTGTACGCGGCTGGTGATTGCGCACAGTTCAGGGAGCCGCTTCCGGGGCGTAGACCGATCGAGCAGGTGTGGTATACGGGTAGGCGACAAGGGGCTACGGTAGCGCATAATATTTTGAAAGAATCGAAGCCTTATGCGCCTCGTTTGTGGTACAATAGTGCGAAGTTTTTTGATATTGAGTACCAGACTTATGGTACGGTGATGCCTCGATTGCGTGAGGGTGAACAACAATTTTACTGGGAACATACGGATGGCAAATGCTGTGTGAAGATCGTGTACGATGGGGCAACGGAAGCCGTGATCGGTTTCAATGTGTTCGGTACGCGATTGCGACATGAGGTTTGCGAGAAATGGCTGTTGGATAAAACACCTATTGATGAGGTAGTGGCCAATTTGCCGATGGCGATCTTTGATCCCGAATTTTATCCATTGTACGAAGGGGAGCTGATCGCTGCCTATAATAAGGCAAGGGGGAGGAAGCTGGTGCTGAAACAGAAACGGGGCTTGGCGAAGGCCTTGGCGTTTTTGAAATCTTAGGGGAACTCTTCAGCCAAAACCTTCAAAAAAATCTTTGTGCTCCTTAGTGTACTTGCTTCTTTGTGGTCAGCATAGTTTGGACTTGACCAAGGCTTTACCACAAAGAAAGAAGAACACGAAGCTACACGAAGAAAAATTAGACTGCGCCTCATGGCTTGCTTAGTCTGTTTGACCAAAAGAAAATCAATACAATGGATAACTTCAATATTATAGAAAGCATTAAGAAAAGTAGATCAGGCATCAGCATGTCGCTCAGCTCTGATTTAGCGCATCAGCAAACATGGATGCAGAAGATCGGACTCACTTTAGTGGGTATTGGTCTGCTCATTATGCTACTTGCTTTTGTAGGCGTGAGCATACCAGCCAGCATTGGTCTGGCGTCAGCTTTGAGCTTAATGGGTATAGGTGGTGTGTTATACAGCAGAGATCAATATGCGGGCCGCCCGATCGGTATCAAAAACAATGGTAACACCTTCGCGGGGATCAGCAGCAGAGGAGCAATCGCTTGGATATTCACGATCGTGATCACGGGTTTTTACGTGCTGCTATACTGGTATCCCAGCGTGTTGGGCTTAGGCAAAGACGGTGCCGCCAATGTGGGTTTGATCGCTTTATTCGATCCCCTGAGTTACTTCTTTAAAGGCAAACCCGCTAGTGAATGGTTCGTTTACGGTACGCTTTATACCCTCGCCATTTTGGTGATGGGCGTGAAATTCATTGCCAAATACCGCCACAATAAATACCAGATCATACGTACCCTATCGGTGATGTTCTTCCAATTGGGTTTCGCTTTTTTGATTCCCGAGATCCTATCCGGACTGCGCAGCCCGGATGCCGCTTACTTCGGTTTAGATATGAAAAACCTCTGGCCGCTCAATTACTATTTCTTCCACGATTGGCATTTCAGTGCCATGTTAGAAGGCGGTAATTTAGGAATGTTCATGCTCTTTTTGGGCATCTTCGGCATCTTGGTGGCTACGCCCGTACTCACTTATTTTTACGGCAAACGCTGGTACTGCTCTTGGGTCTGCGGCTGCGGTGGCTTAGCAGAAACCGCTGGCGATCCTTTCCGCCACCTCTCCGATAAATCCATGCGCGCCTGGAAGATCGAACGCTGGATGATTCACGGCGTACTGGTCTTTGTAATACTCATGACCGCCATGACGATCTATATGCGTTTCACCGGATCCAGTCGCATTCTATTCATAGATGCCTACCAGCTACAATCTTGGTACGGCTTCTTGATCGGTGCTGCTTTTTCGGGTGTGATCGGTGTGGGTTTCTATCCTATAATGGGTTCGCGGGTATGGTGTCGTTTCGGCTGCCCCATGGCGGCGATCTTAGGCTTATTGCAACGCGGTTTTTCTCGTTTCAGGATCACTACCAATGGTGCGCAATGCATCAGCTGCGGTAACTGCTCCACCTATTGCGAAATGGGTATTGATGTACGTGCGTACGCGCAACGCGGACAGAACATCGTTCGTGCGTCTTGCGTAGGTTGCGGGGTATGTTCAGCGGTTTGCCCTAGAGGCGTACTGCGCTTAGAGAATGGTCCTACCGAAGATCGTAAAGCCGTTCATGTGCGCAGAGATATGGTGGATATTTTGGATCCGGATTTGTATTGATTCGGGCGCATATCCGCAATAATATGCTAACGCCACTTTGCGGGAAAATAGGGTAAAGCAAATTCATGAATTTGCTCTACGTGGATTTTACTAATAATCAGGGCTGAACTCAAGATTTCAATTCTTCGATTAAAAACCGCCCCGTATGGCTCTCCTTCACCTTCGTCAATTTTTCAGGCGTACCCGCGAATAGCACCTGACCACCACCTCGTCCGCCTTCCGGACCAATATCAATGATGTGGTCAGCCACCTTGATCACATCCATATTGTGTTCAATGATGATGACCGTATTACCGCGATCCACGATCTTTTGGATCACTTCCAACAGCATTTTAATGTCTTTAAAATGCAGACCCGTAGTAGGCTCGTCCAAGATGTAGCAGGTCTTGCCCGTATCTCGCTTGCGCAATTCTGACGACAGCTTCACCCGCTGCGCCTCCCCGCCACTCAGCGTAGTAGCCGGCTGCCCAAGTGTGATGTAACCCAAACCCACATCCTGCAAGGTCTTGATCATGCGGTAGATCTTGGGGATCGGTTCAAAAAAGACCACGGCTTCGTCCACCGTCATATTCAACACATCACTGATCGATTTCCCTTTATAGCGGATTTCTAAAGTCTCGCGATTGTAACGCTTGCCCCTGCACTGCTCGCATTCCACATGCACATCCGGTAAGAAGTTCATCTCGATCACCTTCATGCCGCCGCCGCCACATTCCTCACAACGCCCGCCCTTCACATTAAAGGAAAAACGACCGGGCTTATAGCCACGGATCATGGCTTCTGGCAATTGCGTGAAAAGCTGTCGGATAGGGGTGAACAAACCAATATAAGTAGCCGGATTAGAACGAGGCGTTCTACCAATAGGAGATTGGTCGATCTCGATTACCTTATCCAAATGCTCCAAGCCCTTGATCGACTTATACGGCAAAGGTCGTTTCACCGCCCTGTAAAAATGCTTATTCAAAATAGGGTAGAAGGTCTCATTGATCAAAGTGGATTTCCCACTACCCGAAACCCCCGTCACACAGATCAAAGTACCCAGCGGAAAGTCTACACTAATGTTTTTCAGATTGTGCCCCGTGCAGCCCTTCAAGCTGATCTTCTTACCACTGCCTTTGCGCCTCGTTTCAGGCACGGCAATGAATTCTTCCCCATTCAAAAAACGAGCGGTAGGAGAGCCATCTTTCTTAAATTCCTCCGGATGTCCCTGCCCCACGATCTGCCCGCCGAATTTACCCGCGCCCGGACCAATATCTATCAAATAATCACTCGCCAGCATAATGTCGCGATCATGCTCCACCACCAAAACCGTATTGCCCACGCCCGTAAGATCGCGTAGGGCCGTGATCAAGCGGTGGTTGTCGCGCTGGTGCAAACCAATGCTCGGCTCATCCAAAATATAGGTGATGCCCACCAGCTGAGAACCGATCTGTGTCGCCAAACGAATACGCTGCGACTCCCCGCCCGAAAGGCTGCGAGAAGGTCTGCTCAAATGCAAATAATCCAAGCCCACATCCAACAAAAAGCCCACTCTCGCCTTGATCTCTTTCAGCAACTCATGCGCGATCTCGATCTGTCGCTCGCTCAATTGTTCCGGCAATTGCTCCAACCACTCATTCAAGTTCACAATGTCGCGATCGCCCAAGTCGGCAATATTCTGTCCGCCCAATTTAAAATGCAAAGAAGGCTTCGATAAACGCTGCCCCTCGCAAGTCGGGCAAGCCTCTTTACTCATAAAGCCTTCCGCCCAGCGCCGCAATTTTTCATTCACATGCTTCTCATAATAGCAGCGCTTGATCGTATTGTAAATGCCCTCGTACTCCAATTGGTAAGCACGGGTCTTCTGTCCGTTATAGCTCTTATTGATCGTCAAGGTCTCGCCCATCGTACCGTGCAAGATCACGTCCAAAGCCTCCTTCGGAATGTCCTTGATCGGATCCGTCAGCTTAAAATCGTACTTCGCGGCGATCGCCTCGATCTTATCAAAGGTATAGTTCTTCTTACTCGCACCCAGCGGAGCCAAGCCCTTCTTCTTAATAGATAGCTCAGAGTCAGGAATCACCAATTCAGGATCCGGCGCATGAATAAAGCCCAAACCCTTACAAGACTTACAATAACCATAAGGCGAGTTAAAAGAAAAGGTATTCGGTGATGGCTCTTCATAGCTGATCCCCGTATCCGGGCACATCAGCAACTTACTAAAGCCATTCACCTCGCCCGTCTCATGATCCAAAGCCAGCAACATGCCCTTGCCCAAGCGCATGCAAGTCGCCACAGATTCGGTAATACGCAGTCTGAAATCCTCTGTCACCTTCACCCGGTCTACCACCACTTCAATATCGTGTACTTTGTAGCGGTCCACCTGCATTTTGGGTACAAGATCCTTCACCACGCCATCCACGCGCACCTTCACATAACCCTGCTTACGGATCTGCTCGAACAACTCCCTATAATGCCCTTTACGCCCCTTCACCAAAGGTGCCAACAGCACCAGCTTCTTATTCGCATACTGCTCTAAAATCAGATCCACCACCTGCTGCTCACTATAGCGCACCATGCGCTTGCCCGTATTATAGCTATACGCCTCCCCGATCCGTGCGAACAACAAACGCAAAAAATCATAGATCTCCGTGATCGTGCCCACCGTAGAACGCGGGTTCTTATTCGTCGTCTTCTGCTCAATACTGATCACCGGACTCAGTCCGTCAATCTTCTCCACATCCGGTCGCTCCATACCCCCAATGAACTGCCGCGCATAAGCCGAAAAACTCTCCATATAACGCCGCTGCCCCTCCGCATAGATCGTATCAAAAGCCAAAGAAGATTTCCCACTACCACTGATCCCCGTCACCACCACCAACTTATTCCGAGGAATCGAAATATCAATATCCTTCAAATTATGCTCCCGCGCCCCGAACACCTGTATCTCATCCACCTCCGCATCACTGATCGCAGGTAGCACATGCGTCTCTTCCTCTCTCTTGTTTTTAGCAGATTTCGCCATTCGTATTTTCTATTCTATATGTTACGGGCGCGTAAACGCAATAAAAAACTGGCGATAGCCAGCGGCTAAAGAATCGGTACACAGCACCATTCTTATGTCTTGCGTCTTATGTCTTAAGTCTCAAAAGCGCCAGCTTTTCACTGCGCTTACCGGGCTATCCGTTCAAATTCAGCCGCTGCCTGCTGCTGTCTGGCAGGCATAGCGGTGTCTTCCTCTGATCAGCCCCGCTATGCCGCCAGTCAGGGCGCATTCAGCGGCTTCATAACCACTCCTATCCCTCGCGCGACAATAGTCAAATTGCTTGGTAAATAGCAGATGAATCTCACGTCTCCAATCTCAGTACTCAAGTCTGAACACCCAACAAAGTACCCCAAGAACCAAGCCTCACCCGTACGGAAAATCCAAAAAAAAAAAATCTCACGTCTCATGTCTCAAATCTCAAGTCTGAAACCCCGAGACCGTAAGCCAAGAACCAAACACTACCCGTACCGGACAATCCCTAATCAAAAAACATCCAACTCAAACCAAAACGCAAAGACCGATCATAAAAAGGCTGCTGCGGAGCCGCCAACACCCCCGACTGCCCGAACAAACCCTGATTCACATGCTGCACATTAATAAAGAAACGCACCCGCTTGATCTGTGCCGTAATGAACACATCCATCATCGGGTAGAACGTCAAAGTACTTGCATCCTGTAAATAGAATTGCCCGATCGCCGGACTATATCCATTCGCTTTGTAGTTACTGTTATAGCGCAGATCAAAGCCCATATGCAACAACATCGCCCGCTTGAAAACAGGGGTGTGTACAAAGAACGAATGCTTCGTCCAGATGTTCGGCAAACGCACTTGATCAGAACTGCTCTCTTGCAATACTACTGTATTATGTAAATGCAATTTGCGCCAAGTCCAACGGTGCTTCACCACCAGCTGACTAACATTCACTACGCCATCAGCCAATACAGGCTGCTGCGATTGGTCGTACAATAAATAGTTGTTGATCGTATGGTTGCGGTAGCCCGCCTCCAAACGCAAAAACGGATTATAGTAAGTCACACCAAACTGCAAAGCAGTGGTTTTCGGCAACAAACCATTATCCCATTTATGATGATTGCCAAAATAGAAATCACTCATCAGATCCTGCGTCGCCCGCTGGAAATTCAGATTACCTTTTAAGCCACCAACTTTCTCATTGATCGTAAAACGAGCCTCACCATCCACTTTCAGATCCGCGATATTTCTGCCGAACAAGGCATACTGCGCATTGGCGCGGAAACGCCATTTGCCATTGCTGCTTCTATTACGCAAATGAAAACCCAAGACCCCACTCTGAAAACGATTCGCTTCATAAATGCCTTGGTAGATCGTATCCACATAAGAGGTGTATTCATCCACATCACCCGGCGTAATGAATACCGTAGGTAGGGTGTCTTGATCTATGGTCTGACTCAGCCAGTACATCTTATGCGTGAAAGACGCACGTGCACTAAAACTATTCCCTTTGATCTTATTCGCTGCATCCTTTGCACTCAGTTGTAAAAAGACCGTATTGCGCAATGTGTTCAGCTGCATGGAATCATTGGTGATGCTGCTGCTCAGAAATCGTCCTTCGTAAATATCCCCTTGTGCCAGATCATTACTGTATTGCTGTCTCCTACGATCATAACTGAACACATGCCCTAAACGAGCACTGAACTTCGATGGCTTAGACGGGGCTATTGACTGAGTAGGAGGGGAGGGAGCTGTTTTAGCACTTCGCTCCCCAGTAGCAGGAGCTTTTGTGCGTGAGCTTCCATTTAGGTTCTCTCTTTTTACCTTAGTCGTGCTGCTGCTATCAACAACAGCTATACTATCCTTATCCGCTGGAATCAGCATTGTATTTCTTAGCGTATCTGTAACACGCATCAAAGTATCCAACTCACCACTATCCGTCGAGGTCGATTTCTTCTTTTGTCGCTTCCCGAAATTAATGTCAAAGCTATTCTGCAAGAGCAATTGCCAGTGCTTGGCCTGCGTTTCAGCAGCCAACATATTCACAGGCACGATCTCTTTACGCACCACATTAGTATCCACATAATACTGGAAATACTGCGTATCAATAACAGAAAATTCCTCATCAAAGAGCACCCTTCCTAAAGAATCCACACCGCCATTTTGCTGCACCTTGGCGGTATTCAATAAATAGTGCGCTAATAACTTACGCTTCCCGTTTTTAGATGTCTGATGGAAATGGGCCGCGAAATTATTCATGCCCGTGCGCTGGTTATCATAACGTCCCGGAGAGGTGATTCTATGATAGTTAAAGCCGATCTGGCTATGCTCACTGATCGGGCGATTAAAATTCGCGTTCAGGATCTGCTCTTCTTCCGGACCAAGCATATAGCGGATCTCAGAAAAAGGGTATTTACTCTGGAAATAAGGTATGCTGTCCGACTGCCACCAATAACGATCAAACTGCCTGAAACCCAAGCGCATCTCAAGCGGTCTTTCGTACTCAAAGACCTGCATCTGGCTCGCCTGCCCATTATTGTTCAAATACAAATGCTCGAACTCCCCATTCCGAAACGCAGCCGAGTACCGATGAAAGTGCAGCAAGCTGGTATCTACTTGCTGTAACTCCTGATCATAACGATCCGTGAAATAGTAAATATCACTGTGTCGAGTATGCGCCTTAACCGTATCTTTTTTCAAGATCTGTGCACACAACTCCATTCCTATACCAGCAAGCATTAAGCAGCACAATAAGATTACCTTAAACAGGATACTAGGACGATAGACTCTCATTACACGAGATCTGAAGTTCAAATTGCTTTTATGGTTTTTTAAGAACAGGATAAGAGAATTTTCAGTATTTACGGGTGGTTTCGGATGGGAAAATACTTGTAGCTACAATAAACTCCCCAAAACTTTGTGTGACTTTGTGTTCTTGGTTCTTTGTGGTCAGCAAAATATGCAGCAAAAAAACAAATGTATCATTCTTGCGCAGCAGAATAACTCTTAGCGAAATCCGCCCAAGGCGTATCCTTATGATGATCCCCACCAAAATAATTCAATATCATATCCAAAGTCGGCACATCCTTATAGCCGGGTATGGATTGGATCGACTCCAATTCTTCATCCAAGAAAATGATCGAAGGATAACTCATTTTGCCGTTCAGTAATTCAGCCGCTAACTCATTATAGCCTCTACGCCCATTCGCTACAAAATTGTAATCCTTGTCCTTAAAACGAATAGCCGTTTTGTTCTCTCCATTCAACTTAACCGAGTAGTAGTTCTTGTTCAAGTACTCAATGATCTTCGGATCCTGAAAAGTGGAGGCATCCATTTTCTTGCACCAGCCACACCAATCGGTATACACATCGATCATAACCTTTTTGGGCTTCTTTTTCGATATTTTCGATAGATCCTCAAAACTGACCCAATCAATGGCATCAGTACGTACTGCGGTACTTTTCTTTTGTCCTAAACAAGAGAAAAATAGTAAACCGCAAAAGAGCAGGGATAAGATGGATAAGTGATGCTTCTGTATCATGACTTTGCTTATTATATGGTACGCGAATTTAGTCCAATATTTTTGTGTTCGTGTCATTGACACAGCTTGAACCTTTCTTATAAATAGAACGTTTTGCACTTAAGCATATGTTCAGAAACATATGAGCAAGTTTTAGCGTTTTTTGTTATCTTTGTTGATGTAATATACATGCTGTTCTCCCATAGGGACTATACCACCTCGCGATCAGTTCGCTTTTCCCCTCTATTTTTGCTCTACATCGTTGTTATACGTTTTTATTGATATATGGGAGTTGTTTTGACTTTCTGTCTAACAAAACGTCAATACATTAACATCCCAATAATAGCGTAACTCTATTTGATTTTAGGAAGGCATACTTTACCTTCACTACTTTCAAAATACAAGGCTACCCTCAGCTTTGAGTTAGCGCATCCTTGTCCTGCGGTACTTCTACTGCAAGTTTGTAGGCAAACTATTAAATCGTAAAAAATCACTTTGGTTATACTATCCATTATGAGGAAACTTTCAATCATCTGTCTGCTAGCAGCATTATTGCCATTAGCTTCCATCTGGGCACTTCCGCTTGGTGTGGGCGACCCTGCCCCCGAGATTGATCTGCCAGGTGTCGATGACAGAAATAAAACCTTGAGTTCTTTAAAAGGCAATTTGGTATATGTGCTTTTCTGGGTGTCTTGGGATCCTAATAGCAGAACCGATAATGCAGAACTCGCTGCGATCTACAACAAATACAATACCGCGAGCTTCAATGGTGCGAACGGCTTCGAGTTATATACCGTATCTGTTGATAGTGAGAAAGATAAATGGAAGACAGCCGTCTTAGAAGATAAATTGCCTGGTGCTCACCATGTGAACGACTTCTTCTCGACTTATGCTTCCGACTATCAGTTGGATAAACTGCCCGCATCTTTCTTGATTGATGCGAATGGTTTCATTGCCGCCAAAAACTTGAATATGTCTCAGTTGGATGCGGAATTGGCGCGTAGAGTGAATAATACGCCTATCGCAGCCGCTTCTCAGCCTGCGGTGAAAATGGATGGTCCTCAATCGGTATTGCCTGTTTTCGGTACTACACCCACACCTGATAAATCAACTACTGCCAGTGCGCCAGCTGTAGCACCTGGTTTCAATACGCCACCTCCTTATAAAGGACCCGGTGCTGTTGAAAACGTAGCGGAAGTAGTGACCAGCCCCAGCCCTAAGCCTTCTACTTATTCAACGGGTGAACTCGTGCGCAATGAAACGGCTACGCCAGTTGTCGCACCTAGCGGTGAGTCTTATAAGATACAATTAGGTGCTTACAAGAATGTGGTCTTGAGTGATTTTAATACGGTCAGTCAATTCGGAAAAGTAGATAGTGAATCTAATGGTGCAGGCATCAATAGAGTCATGTTGGGTAGTTTCAATTCACTGGAAGATGCGGTCGTAACACTTAAGCAAGTGCGCTCTGCTACTAAGTTCGGAGATGCTTTCGTTGTTTCTTATAGAAACAATGTTCGTCAACGTCAAGTATCAAAAGCAACGGTGACTTCTATGTTGAATGATCCTACTTTGGGAACTAAGACTTCGAGCGCGACATCTATGTCGATGTCTGATGCTACTGCAAGTACAGTTGCTGCGAAACCCATGTTAATGTCAGATCGTCCGACTACTACCGCTCCTGTGGCGGCGGCTAAAACGATCACTGTGCCTCTTGATAATATCAAGCCAGCAGTATCCGCACCTATGAGTGCTCCGATAACGACGAGTACAGGTATGGCTCCAATTGTAACGGAAAACGCTTTAACAAAATCAACAACGGCTGTTCAACAATCAATGGCCGCGACATCAAACACAAGTACTGCTACTTCTGCTACAACAATGGCGAATAAACCCGCAGACTTTACTTACAGTGCTTCTGTGCCCGGGCAACAGCCAAGTCCAAGTGTGATGACGACGCAAAAACAAGCGGATCCAACTGTTCCGAGCATGCGCCCGAACTTGAACCATAGTACTTACTTGGATCACGAGAGCGATAAATCAGGCAAAGGAGAACCGAGATTAGGTGTTTCTGAGCAGACTTTTAATTTCCCTCAGAATTATACTACTTATAGCAGTATTCAGGATCTGAATGCGAGTGTGGAGGAAAAAATGAGTGCTAAAATCAATACATCAACTACTTACAATAGTAAGAGTAACGCTCCTACTACCACCTTGAATACTAGCTCGGTGAAAGGGCGTGAGTTAATGAATAAAGCAGGTAACAGTAGTAGCACCTATACTAAAACGAGTGCACCTGCTACGGTTAAAAAAGCACCAGTAACAACTAATAAAACTTCGACTAATAAAGCTATAGGAGTATACAAAAATCCTAAAGCGGAGAATGGCAGTAGCAGCGATACCTATAAAATAGTACCCCCTCATAAGGGTACAAGCAATGCCGCTGGCTCTTCGAAGACAGAGACGAAAGGACGCACAATAAAAACCACTAAAGAGAAAGCGGTAAAAGAAACAGCGAAGAAGAAGGATGACTTGGATGTTGATCTGGATAACTATTTTAACACCTATAGTAAACAGAAAGACAGCGATCGCCCACACGCTAAAAAGAAGAAGCGCAAGAAAAAGAAAAAGAAGAAAAAGTAACGGACAAACTGACTTAGGTCGGCTTATATCTTTCA
>JAHDGT010000089.1 GCA_020631675.1 Bacteroidota bacterium | reverse complement strand
CTTGTTGTGGCTGGAAAAAGCCCAATGCCACGATCAGCAATACAGCGATAAAGTAAGGAAAAGGACGAATCCGTCGCCCTTCTTCGGTATAGAGATCAGCTATCTGAAACATAAGTTTTACATTTGAACTTGGGAGTTAGTGATACTGTTCATTGTTTGTATCCAAGGTTTTTAAGTAGTTGGACAAAATTAACCTGTTGGTTTTTTCGATAGAACTACTTCGGCCTCAGCACGAAGTCTCGGTACTTGGTACTCGAGTCTCACGTCTCACTACTTAAACCACGGCTATAACACTGCGAAAGTACTCCGCAAAACCAATCTGTACAAAGATGGCTATTAAATACAACGACAATACCTACAAAAAATTGAACGACCTGCTCAAGGGAGGCGGCTATCAGGTGCGTTCCGGTAAAGGTAACTTCAATACGGGGCATTGCGTGCTGGAAGCCAAAAAGGTCGTAGTAGTGAACCGCTACCACTCCATAGAAGCTCAAGTGCGCTCCTTGATCGAGTTGACGCAAAGCCTGAATCTCAATGAGGAAACGATGAGCGATGCGCAACGCAAATTCTATAAAGAGATCAGCAGTTTCATAGAAGCGGAACAAGCGCAGATGAACTTCGCCGATGTGGACGCGAATAAAGATAAGGCATAGACATGAGTAGGGATGCCCCCATTCGACTTACATTTCTAGGAACGGGTACCTCTATGGGCGTGCCGGCCATTGGTTGCGAATGTGCGGTTTGCACATCTGATGATCAGCGTGATGAACGCCTGCGCACAGCCGTGCTGGTGCAATCCGACCAAACCAATATAGCGGTGGATTGCGGCCCGGATTTCAGGCAGCAAATGCTGCGCACCAAAGTGGTGGATCTGGACGCGCTCTTGATCACCCACACCCACAAAGACCACACAGCAGGACTGGATGATATTCGCCCTTTTGTGCATCGCAAAAGAGCACCCTTGCCGGTCTACGCCAAAGCAGCGGATCAAAAAGAATTACGAGAGCAATACGGCTATGTGTTCCAAGAAAACCCCTACCCGGGCGCGCCCAGAGTGGATTTTCACACCATAGACGAACAAGCGGCTTTCCAAGTGGGTGATATTGACATTATGCCGGTACGGGTATTGCACGGTGACCTGCCTGTTACCTGTTTTCGTTTTGGCCCGATCACCTATATCACGGATGCCAAGACCATTTCCAATAAGGAGGTGGAGAAGGTGCGGGGGACTAAAATACTAGTGGTGAACGCGCTCCAGCCCATGCAACATTGGTCGCATTTCACTCTAGCAGAAGCTTTGGACTTCATTGCCGAGATCAAGCCGGAACGGGCTTATCTCACCCACGTTGGTCACCGCATGGGGAAATACGAAGATTGGACGCGCAATCTACCGCCGAATGTGTTCGGTGCTTATGACGGACTGACGGTGGAGGCAACAACAATTTGAAAATGTGTCAATGAGCTAATTTGAAAATGATGTAAGCAAAAACTGGATTTTCAAATTTTCAAATTGCCTCATTAGCACATTGGTTACGCAAGGGATAGGAGCGGTAATGAGCCAGACAGATGCGCCCTGAGCGGCGGCTTAAAAAGGCGGCCCAGAGGTAGCCATTTTTAAGCCTGCCAGCGAAGCAGCAGATGGCTGGGGAATTTTAGCGGATAGCCCGACCACGCAGTAAAAAGGGGCAATACCGTAGAGACGTTATATCATAACGTCTTTCTTGCCGTACCCACAAATTGTTGTGCGAAAGGAAGCATCCCCCCTTTTTATTGCGTGGATGCGCCCAAATGTAAATCAAAACAAAAATCAGATTATGTTCGGAAAGTGGTATGAGTCGACTTGCATTAAGATCGAGGCGGTGAATGATACGGTGCGTCGTTTTTGGTTGCGTTTGCCAGTGGAGGCGGTCGCGTTCAAGGCGGGGCAGTTCGTGACTTTGGATCTGCCGATCTCGCAGCGACGAACACAGCGTTGGCGGTCTTATTCTATTGCATCGGCGGTGGCGGATGTGGCGATCGCGCCTAATGTGATCGAGCTGGTGATCGTGCGTTTGGAGAATGGGGCGGGTACGACCTATTTATTTGATCAGTTTAAGGAGGGGGATGTGGTGAAGGTGCGTGAACCGCAGGGGCAATTTGTGTTGAATGAGGCTCATTTGCAAGAGGAATTGTGTTTTGTGTGTACGGGTACGGGCGTCGCGCCTTTTAGATCCATGTTGCGCGAGATCAGTGCGAAAAAGTTAGTAGATGCGCCTATGCATTTGATTTTTGGTACCCGTTATGAAGAGGGTTTATTGTACCGGGCGGAGTTTGAGGCACTGGCGGCAGCGAATGAAAACTTTCATTATTACCCGGTCTTGTCGCGAGCGAGTGCGGCGGATTGGACGGGGCATCGCGGCTATGTACATGCCGTATATGAGGAGCTGTTCAGGGATAAACGCCCTGCCAATTTTTATTTATGCGGCTGGAATATAATGCTGGATGAAGCGAAGGAGCGTTTAAAGAATATGGGCTATACGCCCCAGCAGATCATTATGGAATCTTATGGATAGGCGGTCAGATCAGCGAGTGGTGTCTTCTTCTAACTGCTGCTCGGCGGCTTCTTTTTCTTTTATTAAGCGTTGTATTTCTTCTTTGAGAGATTCTTTATCATTAAGCAGACTATCTGCTGAGAAGGGTTTGGGTGCGATGGTTTGGATGGCGATACCCGTATCCTGACTGATCTTATGGATCAGCTGTGCGGTATGCTCATTGTTGTAATCAACCAGCCCTTCGTCATTATCCCAATTGGTCAGATCCTTGAATGTAATGATGAATTTTTCGGAGGCGCCCTTCTTTTTGCCATCACTATCTAAACGGTAAGGGTAGTGTTCAATGGTTTTGATCTGATCGGCGGTGTAGCTAAGCGGACTGAGCGAGAAGTAGCGTTTTACTTGTAGCTGTTGTTGTGTGGCATCCCAGGCTAGATAGGTGTTCCAGCCGAGTGCGGCGAATAGCAAACCCAGCAGCGTAAAAAAAACGGAACAGGCTCTACGACTTCTGAGCAGGTTTCTTTCCAGCTCTCGACTGGTGAATTCTATGAATTGTTCGAAATTCTCGCGGGTGAAGGCACGCTCTATCAAGGTGATGACATTGAAGAGTATGCCGATACTGATTAAAATAGCGGGAAGAAACCAGATGGGGCGACTGTTAGGAAACAGCAGTTGATCCAGCGGATAATTGCTTTGTAGGTATTGGCTTACGGTGCCGAGCCGTCCCATGATCCAAAAGGCCAAAGGAAAGATAGCGAGTACACAAAGAATGACTCCTGCGGTGCTGATGCGCTTGAAAGAGGTTTCGTAAACCAATAGCGAATCATTGAGAAACTTAGGGTTGGGGCGGTAGGGAAAAAGTACCGACAAGATTTTCCGCGAGATAAAGCGGAGGAATAGCATCACTAAATCCATAGCAAAGGGATGGTTGCTTTGGATGCAAGTTAAAACTTATTTGTTGATGATAGCGCTTATCTGCTCAGTTGTATGTTCACGCTTCTTGCGGGAAGTTCTTTAATGGTTTTGATGCGTACTTCATTGATCTTATCGGGGCTGATCAACTTTAATTCGATCAAATAGCGAACCAGCCAGTTGGCGTAATTGCCCTGATCTCTACCATCTACATCCCAGCCTGTTTTTTGACTGGTGAAATCAGACTCCCCGCTTATAGGTGCGGCCATGAATTTCAGCTTTACAGAACGGTCGCTTTCTCTAATGAATTTCACCAGCTTGTGCAACTGTTCTTCTTCTTGTGGGGTGATGATAGGGCTTCCATCTTTTTCAAAGTAGATGGTGAGTATATTCTCATTATAGGCACGTGGGATGCCGCCAAAAATGAAGCGATCTCCTTTTTCTATCCACTGTGGTTGTTTGAGATTGCTTAACTCATCCGCATAGGTCTTACTACTTTCTTCTAACTCTTTGATGCGCAGCTCGCTTCTCTTCAAAAGCTCTTCCACATCTTCCATATCTTCTTTCAAGCCACGAATCAATTCAGCTTGCCGGCGATTGATCGATCGGAGATCCGCTATGAGTTGTTCTTCTCTTTCTAATGATTTATTACGGTCTACCAATAAAATCTCTTTTTCATGCAGTCGCTCTGCCAGTAGCTCACGCTCTTCGGTCAGTTTTTTGATGACCGTTTTCAGTTTCTCCCCATCTTGAACCGCATCGGCCTTGATACGCTCCTTTTGTAACTCCAATTGATAAATGTATTGATCCTTGGCTTTTAATTGCCCTTCCAATTGCCTTAGTTTCTCATCTTTTACTTTGTTTTCTTTACTCAACACCTCCAGTTGCGCTTCAATCTTTTTCTTCATCTCAGCATTAGCCTGCTCCTCGATTTGTTGAGGAGTGAGTGCTTGTTCAGCCTGTCCTTGTGCGAGAAGAGACGCTGAAGTATAGCAGCTTAATACCAATAAGATGTACCATACTATGGTTCTACAAAAATGCGATGCATTCTTGAAGTAAGAAGAAGTGGGTAAGAGTATTTGTAGACGCATATAGGAGAGGCTTTTTTGGCAGCAAAAGGCGAATATAATGTATCGGTATCTAAGTTGTTCTCATATGACAAAAGACTGACTCAGTAAGTCATAGACTATGCTCAAGGGGAAAGTTTATGCGCATTCAATAAAGAATCAATATAATATCGCTTGCGAGACAAACTGGCTTGTAGGGCTTGTACTTCTAAGGTGCGATTGGCGCAGTGGCGAATGTCTTGATCTAACTGTGAACGAGTGAATGCGATCAACTGATCCGTTTTGCGGATCAGTATTTTCGTAGAGTCCAGATCCAAGGTGTATTGATCACCACTTGCTTTTCTACTTTCTAGTAAGCTACTGACCTTCTGCTGTTCTTGAACCAGATTGCTTCTCATGCGCTCTAGCCGTTTGTCGTAGTCGATCAAGTCGTCACAACTAAAAGTTTTGTTTCCGCCGCTATTCCCATTGCTATTACTATTACTTGATGAAGTAACACTGGCGGATTTACGTAATTCACTACTTAATTGCAATAACTTTTGCTGTGCCTCACTAATGGCTTTGGGGTCTGTTAGCACGCCTTTATCAAGCAGTTGAGCAATGAAGCAAGCTTCCGCACGGTAGGTGAGGAAAGACTGGTAAAACTCCTGCGACACCTTTGCCTGTTTAGAGGAGACCTTATTCATAGTGCGAGCCACTTCAGAACTGTGGTCCAAGCCCAGTTTTCCTTCTTTGAGCAATTCTAATTTCTCGACATCCGCCTCCATGGCCAGCTTGAAAGTATTGGCCAATCCTATTTGCGACTGAACATCATAATCTTCGCTCACATCCATCCATTCGAGTGAATCCATGAGTCCGGCACAGGGGTCTTCTGTACAACTCGTGAACAGCGATAAACTGAAATAAGTTGCAATAAGTAAACAAAAAAACAGCATCCATAAATAAGCCGAAAAATTGCTTCTAAGTGGATAGAATCGAATAGCTGAAAGGAAAGCGTGCTTTGACATAATTACTTTCTAATGCGGATTGCGGGATCAGTGGGAGCTGGTCTCGCAGCTTGGTGAAAGGGAATGGGAATAGCAATGGAAAAAAGTGGAGTGTGGGCAGGGTGTTTGGTATTGGATAACGATCAATAATTGTTAAAAGTATAGATAATTGAACTTTTGGTGACAAATGCCAACTCAACGACCAGTGGTGTGTCTGACCGTGGAGATAAAGATCGTACTGTAGCTGATGAATACCAAAAAGAAAAAAGGAATGAAAATCAGATTGTTGGTGTAAAAAGAAAAGAAAATAGCAGCTAGAAAATAGAGTGCCACCAATCCTTCTAAAACACTGACCAGATCCAATCTTTTGGCGGTATAAGCTTTGCTACGCCAAGTATCAGAACCCTTAACGATATTGAACTTAGGTGTACGCACAAAAGGCGTACGCTCTCCTCTTAAACCTCTAAGTGCGGCAACGCCATTATGTAGGGATAATCCCATGGTCAATACTAAGAAAGAGACCAGCATGAACAAAAATCGAAAGGGGTTCATCCTACGATCTTCAAAATAACGTGTAGACACATAATGTACAAAGGCCACTGCGAAATTGCTGATAAAGAAGAAGCTGGAAATACGCAGATAGTCGAAGGTGTTGTTTTCATCTTGTAGCAAAAGCAAGGGCACACTCAAGATCACCAAGGTGAAAACAAGTATGTACAGGCTGCTTGCCATAAGGTGCGAAAAGGCATTCATTTTAACGCCTAAAGAAAGATCTGTTCTCAGAATGTTGGGTAGTAATTTCCGAGCTACTTCCGCCCCGCCCTTGATCCAGCGAAACTGCTGTGATTTAAAGGCTCGCATATCCACAGGCAATTCAGCGGGAGAACCAATATGCTCTAAGAATTTGAATTGCCAACCTTTGAGCTGGGCACGATAGCTGAGGTCAAGATCTTCGGTTAAAGTATCGTCTTGCCAGCCGCCACTGCTTAGAATGGTCTGCTTGCGCCACATGCCCGCCGTACCATTGAAATTCATGAAATAGCCACTGGCATTTCGCCCGGCTTGCTCCACGCTAAAGTGTACATCTAAAAAGAAAGCCTGTAGTCGAGTGAGTAAAGAGTATTCTTTATTGAGGTGGATCCAGCGAGTTTGCACCAGCCCCATTCCTCTATCTTGGAAATAGGGTAATAGTCGAAGTATAAAGTCCGTTTCTGGTAAAAAATCCGCATCGAAGATGGCGATGAACTCTCCCTTTACATGGGGCATGGCCTCATGCAAGGCACCGGCCTTATAGCCGCTTCTATCTGTTCTGTGTAGCAAAGTGATATCGAAACCTTTTGCTTGGTATTCGGCTACTTTATTACGACTGATGTCTAAAGTTTCATCCGTAGAGTCATCTAAAACCTGTATTTGAAGTTTCGATTTGGGGTATTGGAATTCGGAGATACGATCGATCAATCGCTCCACCACATACATTTCATTGAAAATGGGCAACTGAACCGTTACTACAGGATAAGCTGCTGCTGCTAAGTCGTTTGACATAGGCGGAAGCTGATCTTCTATTTTATTCTTCCGTTCTCTGTTTTTGTGTAGCATATACCGCAATGCGAGATGCATCATCATCAAGCAATACAGAAATATACCTAGTAAACAACAGAGGTAAATGATCCCCAGCAATAGCTCTAACATATGGAGGGTTGGTCTAAGAAAAGACAGCGCAAGACAGAATAGGACGCAAGTTGGCGATTTAACAACTACTGTTTTGTCCAGCAAAGGACGAAGGTAAAAAAAAGCCCACTTACACCGAATGAACGGGCAAGCAGGCAGCCTTTAGGAAGCATAGAGTTAGCGTAACGAATAAAAGATTACTCAAAAAATTGGATTATAGATACTATCAGTAACGCAGAACGTTTACCCCTATCACACTGAGGTTTTCTATGAAATGATTGTAGTCGAAAACAGTGACATTCTTATCCATATTCGCATCACCGACGATATAGGTATTGAGTTCAGAACTTTGCGAGAGATACAGATTCAGATCTAAGGTGGTGATGATTCCTTCACCAGTGAAATCTCCCGGACGTAAACCATAGGTGTCTCCTTTCGCAATGAGCTGATCCACACCCATGATCTGTGCGGGATCCGTGAAATCAACCGCTGCTCCATTAGAAAGATCATAAGCCGTAGCACTCATCACATCTAAATGGTTGCGATGCCGAAGGGCAACAAAGAAGTTCTGATCACAACCTGAACCTTCAAAATAAAGCCCTGGATTCCCCGCCGTGTCCAATATAGTCCCATCTACATGCAAAAATGCTGCTTGGGCAGTAATTAAACTGCTATCTATTTCACTGCGCAACTCTACTAATACCCAATCTATAACATTATTGGGGATGCTGCTAGCACTTTCCGTACCCATATATCCCCAAGGCGCATCACCATAAGGTTGGGCCGTCGGAATAAGATCGTTATCGAATAATGTTGTTTTCATCTGACCAGTGCCTGTGTCATAAGCACCACCCAAAATCGCTGTCATCTGAAGCTCCACCCCGTCTTTAACGATCCACTGATAGCTATTGCCATCTATACTTGTATTCGTCCAAGCTGCGCAGATGTCTCCATTATCCACCGCCTGCATTAGCGTTTGCAGATCAGTGATGGAAGCAAAATAATCCGCAGCACTTTGCTTATTGCTGAAGTCGTAACTCACTCCCCAGAAGGTATAAGTCCCCGGAGCTAAATCCGCAGCAGAGAACTCACCTGTTTCATTATACGCCAGAATAGTGTAGGCAGGGTCGTTGTCCTCCGTCAGCACATACACATAAGGGAAGGTGATGGGGTTGGGTGGGTAACTCGAATCTGTTTGCTGGTGGCTGAATGTCCAATTGATAGCTTCTCCTTGGCAGAAGCTGGTAGAAAAGTCAGAAGGACTGGAGCTCAAGCTGAGTGCTTCAGCTCTTGTTGCACAAGCGGAGGGCAACAATAAAATCTCGTGACTGTCGCAATAGTCGACTCCCGCATCACTGGTCACGCAAACATCCGTATTGGTAGTTACTGGCTCAACGAAGCGAACATCATCAATATACCAGCCTTCCGCACTGACAAATTCATCCGTTCCCAAACGGAAGCGAATGCGGATATTTTGACCCGCATATGGGGCTAGTCCAACAACGCTTTTCACAAAGCCTTTGCTATCACCAGAAAACGCGGCTTTACCACTGATCGGACTGGCTGGATTGACTTGGATGGTCGAATTGTAAGGGTGTGCTGTCATCAAGGGACCCGCATCTGCCCAGATCGTTCCGCCATCTAAACTGATCTCTACCACGCCACCATCCCAAGTAGGCTCTGTATTGTAGTAGTGCCAGAAGTGTAGTTCTAAATCACTGCTTACAGGACCAATTTCTTTAGTGATGATGTATTGGTCGCTACTGCCTTCCACATTAGGAGCGAACCAAGCGTTCGCACCAGTATGCGTTTTATCTGTATTCACATACCAACCCGCCCCCGCAGGACCAAGGAAGGTCTCCACCGTCCAGTCGCTCACCCCGTCTTCCATACCGTCTTGATACCACAAAGAGGAGTAAATATTCGGCTCAAAGCCAAGTTCATAAGCACAAGTCATCGTATCAATAGAAGGGAAGCTGACGCCTCCTAAAGAAACATCACTTGCCGTAGCCGTTTCAGCACAAGCACTAGAGGCATCCACATAATTCATGGGGCTACTTAACTGCGCTTCAAAACGAGCATTCGCCAAAGTACTGCCGGTTCTATTCGTCGACCATAGATCAATCGATAAAGTATCACTGATCGCGATCTCGTTTTGCTCAAGCGTCTCCTCCATGTAGAGGATCTCTTGGCAAATAGGTGGCATATCAAAAGCTGCTGTTCCATCACAGCGACTATTCGAACTCCCCTGGTCGGCACTAAAGCCCATACCACGCTTAGCAAAAGCCTCCCAGATGATGCAACTGTTCTTACCGCCATTATTGATCTCATCCGCCAGTAAAATAGCATCTCGCCCATCCGCGAAACCCGGACTACAAGGCTGAAGCGTCAGCCCGTCCATTACCAATTGTAGGGCAAGGTTGTTTCCACCCGTACCATAGTAAAGATCCGAGTCAAAACCATATTCATCTATCAGTCCCCAAGTCATTTCCCACAGCATCGTAGACCAGATGTAGCCCACACCATGCGGCACTACAATATCACTATTGCAGAGGTCATCATAAGTACTCCCATTCACCGCCATATCCGTGCTATAAGCAGTGGGTCTGATCCCTGCACCCGTTTCGTCAAAGTCGCTGTACACTCCAATTCCTCTAGCATCCGTGCCCAGATCAGATTCATCCATCGTCAGTATCAATCCGAAATAGTCGCTCCAGCCTTCGCCCATCTGTTCCTCATTGAACAAGCAACTGGCATTGTCAGGGCCACCTGTTAGGCGACTGCTAATGCCATGTCCGAATTCATGGGCAACAATGGTATTATCCATACCACTATCCCGATCCGGATCACCGATATCAGAAACCGATACCGAAATACTCATATCATTACCGATCTCGGTTTTGATGATCTCGCAATCACTCTGACTAAGCATAAAAGCAGGAATGGTCACCAGTTCATTAGAACCACCCATATTGAATGGGTTACCAGACACATTATTACAAACCATAACAGCGATCGCACCGGCGTTTTGCGCGTACAATGCTTTATCAACAAATAAGCATTCCCCCCGATCAACCACCGCGATCTTACCTGCGATCTCAGAAGGATTAACCAAAGTATCACAAGCTTGGGTAGGCAGCTCGGTACCATCATCCACCAAGGCTAACACACCAGTGATCGCATCCGGATCATCCGGAATGGCCGCCCCGAAATTTGCTCCGCTGGCTAAGTAGGTATCTCCCGCCATAGAAGCAGGTGCGGTAATGGTCACCTGATTAGACACAAAAGAACCCGACAACCACTTGAACATCTGCATACGAGGAGATTCCCCATCCGCTGGCGTAGCGAAAGTCGCATTATTAATACCACTGCCGTCCAAAGCGTCGGCATATAGATAGTCATCGCCAGCACCACCGCGCCCTAAGTTGTTATCTTGGAAATTTCCAGCCGCCTCATCAAAGCCGTACTGGTAAAAAATATCATGCAGCACATTACAGCTGTAGAATAAATTAGTTAAGCCAGCATCTAAATTATCCTCCGGCTCCTTAGTAGGATCAAAAGGAAAATCGTACTGCAACACAAAGCCACTACTGCTGTAACCGCCCGTATTATTATTGTCCTGATCCTCTACCGTCCATACATTATTGCCACGTAGGTAATTGAAAATATTCGAGCCGTTCTCATGCCAGCCCAAAGTACCCGCATCGCCAGCCACTAACCAAGGCTCGGTAATGATCTGCTGCTCCCCGTCTTCAGGACTCTCTAATGGAAATGGAAAAACATTGTAGGTATAAATGCCCGGAGGTGCGGCCGCACTCGTGCCCACCATCGGAAACAGCACTTCTTTCGCACTGGCAGAAAACCAGTCAGCAGCGGCACTGTTTTTACTTGAATTTTTATGCGCATGCGACCCACCACACTGACTATGATCATGCGCCGCATCTCCGAAAGAACAATGCACCGCCCAGTCGCCCAACTCCATTAGTTCACCACTTTCCACATCCACTCGTAAAGTATACCAATGCGCACCATCTGTTGTGCTCAGGTGTAGATCCCAAGCCAATTGCAAGCTACGGTCTGCCGCGGCCTGATAAACTAATTCAACAGGAATTTTACTGCTCGATAAATGAGGGGCGTCAAAAACGCTTTTCCGCTCCGCAGTATTTGATTTACTGATTGTCGTGATTTTGCCCGCTTGGAAAGGAGCAATGGCATCATGATGTTCCCTGCGCAACTGATCGATCGCGCTTTCCAGAGCCGCTTTAGCAGATAAGCTAGGCTGCCCAGATGCCGCATTTTGAATGCGCTTTTCCAACTGAGGTGCCAAGTGATCGTGCCAAGCAACGATCTCGCCCTCATGAATGTGCGCCTCTAACAGTCCTTGGTGAACATCAATACCCTTATACTGCTGTTGCAGTACCAAATGTGCGACCCCATTGTGTTTAGAAACATAATAACTTTTCACCCGCAATTGGGCAATATCCGTTTCAATTAAAGGAGAGGTACTATCATTAGCATTCAACCGCGCTCGCAAGCTTTGCTCAACAAGATGCACATGCCGCGCTTGTAAAGCAGAAGAATACTTTTTGTTCGTACTTGTACTAGAGTTAGGTGTTTGGGCCTGCGAAGAAATACTACAACAACTCAGTAAAGATAAGCTTATCACAAGTAAGCATAGAAAAGAAGTGTAAGTATTCCACAGATTTCGGCATCGGCAATACATATGCATGAACCCTGGTGTTTTTTGCTTGATGTGGAGAGAGAAGGAGGTACAGGGAGAGTTGGTTTATTTATACCATTAAAAACCAACCAACACCCAATAGCTTGCTAAAAGCGTACCTAACACCTGTTTTCGCATATAAAATATCCATACTTGACTATGCAAGTAGCACATGCGAACTAGTAGCAAAGGGTTTTCGGTAGGTGTGAGGCGCAAGAGAGCACCATTCAAAAATCTCCAATAAGCGATCGAAAAATACGTAAGGGGGTAGGCATCTAAGCCCGAAGGCAAGTAAAGGCAGTAAGACTATTGGAACACAAAAATAATAATTACAAGCGAGAAATTCGGCTGCGAACCGACAATACCCTACAGTAGCAGCACTATTTGCGGATGTCCTTTGTCGTAACATAGTATAGCGCCCCCATACACGCAAATGCCCAGGGGCAATGCGCTTCCCATAATTGGATAAACCGTCCTCCCTGGGCACTTCGTGTATGGGCGGGCTATCCACTAAATTCGGCAACCCCAAAGGCTTTTCGCTGGCAGGGCTGGCGGTGGCTACCTCTGGGCCGCCCCGC
>JAHDGT010000088.1 GCA_020631675.1 Bacteroidota bacterium | reverse complement strand
ACTACTGAACCTCTTTAGATGGCTGATTGTTCTGTTCGCGAAAGTACGTTTTTAGAGCGTGACGAGGATTTATTGTAACGATAGAAAATTCAGTTCGCAATGGCGATAATAATAACCGAAGAGTGTATTAATTGTGGGGCTTGTGAGCCGGAATGCCCGAATACCGCTATTTATGAGGGTGGTATAGAATGGACGATGGCGGAAGGCACCACTTTAAAGGGCAGCTACAAGATCGAGGATGGCAGCACAGTAGATGTAGATGCGAAGCAGCAGCCTGTGGACGATGATATTTTCTACATCGTTCCGGATAAGTGTACGGAGTGCATGGGTTTTCATGAGGAGCCACAATGCGCGGCGGTTTGCCCGGTGGATTGTTGTGTGCCTGATCCTGACCGTGAAGAATCAGAAGAGACATTATTGGCTCGTCAGTCTGTTTTACATGCCTGATATCAATGCGCTAAAACGCATACAATTAGAGACGGAAAATGTGAACGCTCGGCTGGTTGCCGTGAGTAAGACTCGTTCTGTTGCTGAGATCGAAGCGGTTTATGATCAAGGGCATCGCTTATTCGGTGAGAATAGAGTGCAGGAGCTGGTGGATAAATTCGAGCAGTGCCCCAAAGACATTGAGTGGCATTTGATCGGTCATTTACAGACCAATAAAGTAAAGTACATCGCGCCATTTGTTTCTATGATCCACAGTATTGACTCGGCTCGTTTATTAGAAGAGGTGAATAAACAAGCTAAAAAAGCGGATCGGGTGATAGATGTTCTACTTCAAGTACATATAGCCGAAGAAAGTACGAAGCACGGCTTTGAGGCGGATGAGTTGCTTGACCTGCTCAACTATACGAATTGGCAGTCTTTGAGCAATGTTCGTATTTGCGGACTTATGGGCATGGCCACTTTTACGGAGGATAAAAACCAAGTAAAAGAAGAGTTCGCTTCACTTAAGACTTTATTCGACTTACTTAAAAGCTTTCAATTCAAGCATAATAAAGATTTCAAAGAATTGTCGATGGGCATGAGCGGGGATTACCCCTTAGCTTTGCGCAATGGTAGTACACTCATTAGAGTGGGTAGTACTATATTCGGAGCGCGTTGATTATCTTTGCATGTAATTAGACAATAGATTTGAGACTCGAGACATGAGACTTCGTGCTGACGCCGAATTAGTTATACCAAAAAATACTAATAGTTACTTTTGTCCGACTACTTAAAAAATCATTCATAATGAAGAATTTAGCACTACTTCTATCTATAAGTTTGCTTTTTGTATTCGGTTCTTGTCAACAAGAAAAATCAGCCAGTACGGCTCCTGATGCGAAAAAAGACCCAAGTGCGCATTTGGCGAAAGCTAAAGCGGCTTCTACAAATCCTGATGCTGCCAATGCTACTGGTGGTAAGGTGAACTGGATCAATATCACTGATCTGGAAAGCAAGATGAAAACGGACAAACGTCCTGTATTGGTTGATCTCTATACCGACTGGTGTGGTTGGTGCAAGCGCATGGATAAGGCGACTTTCCAGCATCCTCAGGTAGCGGATTATGTGAATGACAACTTCTGGGCTGTAAAATTCAATGCGGAGACCAAAGATGACATCAACTTCAAGGGAGATACCTATAAGTTCGTTCAGAGTGGACGTAGAGGTTCTAATATGCTTTCTCGTAAGTTGATCTTAGGCGATGCGCCTTCTGGCAGAATGGGCTACCCTACTATTGCTTTCTTAGATGAGAACATGGATCGTATTAATGCTTTCCCTGGCTATAAAGACGCACACAACTTTGATGAGATCGCGCATTACATTAAAGAGGGCAAGTACAAGGATCAAACTTTAGCACAATATCAGCAGACTTTTGATTCTCCTATTCCTCCTGCGCCACCTAGAAAGAGCAGCAATAAGAGAAAGCCTAATGCCAATGCTAAAAAAGCGGTACAAGGTCAAAAAGGTCAGTCTATTCAGGTTCAAGGACAGAATGGAGCTAAGACGATCACCATTACACCTGATATGATCCAAAACGGTAAAATCAATATCGGTCCGGATCAAATGAAGCAGATGCAGCAGCAACAGCAGCAGGGGAAATAAATTTTAGATGTGAGACTCGAGACATGAGACATGAGATTTCGTTCTCTCGCTGAATCAAAAAGCCATTTCTTAGCAGAAATGGCTTTTTTTATTTGGGGAAGGTTTTTTTCTGGATGGATTTACATCCATCCCTATGATGTATCGTCCCTTTGGGACTTTGGGCATTTTTGTCTTTTGCAAAAAGACCGGTTTTTACTGTGGATCCGTAAGTCTTTTCATGAGTTCATTTACTCTTTCTGTGAGGTATTTGTTTTGAGTGACCAATGGCCAATAGGTGTTGATGATGTCTTTTATTTCTGGTGCTAAATCAGGTTCCAGCTCTACAAAATAGCCCATTACTTTGATCGCGTACCATTTGATGTAGGCGGGCAGATCTTGATTGCGGAGTATCTCTACTGACATATCTATTAGGTAAGCATGTTCACTGAGATCGGCTTTGATCTTAGGTAAGATATCCAGCCAGCAACCTAGGTGGGTATGGTACTTTATCTCAGGCAATGCTGCCAAGATGCGCTCCAGATGAGGGTAGAATAAGTCCGGATTTTCACTAGCTGTTTGCTGTAACACCCAAGCAGCACGCCAGTGTCGATCTTTTTCAGGATTCAATGCGATATTCAATAGGTCCATCCAAAGTATGGCATCTGTCAGTGACTTTTTAGCCAATGCATCAACTGCGGATTTGCGCATATCTTTCAGCTCGTCGAACAATTCTTTGTTGTAGTTGGTTTTCATAGCTATCTATAGCGGTATGCGGGCAGGATGAAAAGAGGTATACTCAATCGGCAAGATCGCTGTTTTGTCAGATAAATCCTTTGTGGGTCTGCCCTTTTTACAGTATTTTCGGCACAATTAGCCGATTTTCTCAATCGGTTTGATAATTGATACTCAATTAACCTATGGAAGCAAAGTTTTCACCAAGAGTAAAAGAAGTCATTTCCTTTAGTAAGGAAGAAGCACTTCGCTTAGGTCATGACGCAATGGACATTGAACATTTGTTACTGGGTCTATTGAGACAAAGTGATGGCTTAGCAATAGAAGTATTACAATCGTTAGATGTTGATTTGATCATTTTACGCCGTAGAATAGAAGAAGCGATAAAAAGTCGTTTTTCCTATCGTACGGTAAGTGCTAACGAGTTGCCTTTGACCAAGGTGGCGGAAAAAGTACTTAAAGTAACTGTGTTAGAAGCGAAGATGATGAAGAGCGAGGTGATCGGCACAGAGCATCTGATGCTATCCATTCTCAAGAACAAAGAAAATATGGCAACAAAGATTTTGAAGCAATTTGATACGAATTACGAAAACTTCCGTTCGGAATTAGAATATTTGAACGGCGGCAACGTAAGGGGAGAATTCCCTGGTGATGAAGAAGATGATCAAGATTTCAGTGATGACGAACGCGGAAGAGGCATGTCGGGTGGTGGCACCTCAAGTAGCCGTCGCGGTGGAGCATCTAAATCCAAAACCCCTGTTTTAGACAATTTCGGTAGAGACATCACCAAATTGGCTGAAGAAGGGAAGCTAGATCCTATTGTTGGTCGGGAGAACGAGATCGAAAGAGTATCTCAGATCTTAAGTCGACGTAAGAAAAACAACCCGATTTTGATTGGTGAACCGGGGGTTGGTAAAACGGCAATTGTTGAAGGATTAGCATTGCGCATCATTCAGCGCAAGGTATCTAGAGTGCTGTTTGACAAGCGCATTGTGATGTTAGATCTTGCGGCTCTTGTTGCTGGCACGAAATATCGTGGTCAGTTCGAGGAACGCATGAAGGCCATCATGACGGAGTTAGAGAAGAATCGCGATGTGATTCTCTTCATTGACGAGATCCACACCATCGTTGGTGCGGGTGGCGCTACTGGCTCTCTTGATGCGAGTAACATTTTCAAGCCTGCTTTGGCTCGTGGTGAGTTGCAAGCGATCGGAGCATCTACCTTAGATGAATACCGCCAATACATTGAAAAAGACGGTGCTTTGGACCGTCGTTTCCAGAAGGTGATCGTTGATCCGCCGAGCTTGGAAGAAAGCATCAACATTCTCCACAACATCAAGGAGAAATACGAAGACTACCACAATGTGGATTACTCTGATCAAGCGATCGAAGATTGTGTGAAGCTGAGTAGTCGTTACATCACGGATCGTTTCTTACCGGATAAGGCGATCGATGTGATGGATGAGGTTGGTGCACGCGTGCATTTAAAGAACATCCATGTTCCTAAGAACGTCATTGATCTGGAAGAAAAGATCGAAGAAGTTAAGGAGGAGAAAAACCGTGTGGTAAAGAGCCAGCGCTATGAAGAAGCGGCTCGTTTACGCGATTCTGAGAAGAAGCTTCAGCAGCAATTAGAAAGTGCGAAATTGAAGTGGGAAGAAGAATCAAAAACAAAGCGTTACCCTGTTACGGATGAAGATATATCTGAGGTGATCGCTATGATGACAGGTATCCCCGTTCAGCGTGTAGCGCAGAGTGAAAGCAGTAAGCTTTTAACCATGGGTGATGATCTGAAAGAAGCGATCATTGGTCAGGATCAAGCGATTCTAAAAGTAGTAAAAGCCATTCAGCGTAATCGCGTTGGCTTGAAAGATCCTAAGAAGCCTATCGGTTCTTTGATTTTCCTAGGACCTACAGGGGTTGGTAAAACAGAATTGGCGAAGGCTTTGTCTCGCTATATGTTTGATAGTGAAGATTCTCTGATCCGTATTGACATGAGTGAATACATGGAGAAGTTCACGGTATCCAGATTGATCGGTGCGCCTCCGGGATATGTGGGTTATGAAGAAGGGGGTCAGTTGACCGAGAAAGTGCGTAGAAAGCCTTACTCTGTAGTTCTTCTAGATGAGATTGAAAAAGCACACCCTGATGTATACAATATCTTATTGCAAGTATTGGATGATGGGCAGTTGACGGATGGTTTAGGTAGAAAGGTTGACTTTAAAAACACCTTGATCATTATGACCTCGAATATCGGGGTGCGTCAATTGAAAGATTTCGGGCAGGGTGCTGGTTTCTCTACGGCAGCGAAACAAGAAGCAGCTGATAGCCATGCGCGCAATACCATTAATAAGGCATTGAAGCGTACCTTCTCTCCTGAGTTCTTGAATCGTATTGATGATGTAGTGATCTTCAACTCTCTGGGTCAAGAAGAGATCTTCAAAATCATTGACATAACCTTGAAAGACCTTTATAAGCGCGTTGAGGACTTAGGTTATACGCTTACGCTTACGGATAAAGCTAAAGCATTCATCGCGGAGCGTGGTTTTGATCCTAATTTCGGTGCACGTGAGTTGAACCGCGCCATTCAGCGTTATGTGGAAGATCCTTTAGCAGAAGAAATCCTTCATGCGAAATTGAAAGAGGGAGATACTTTGCAAGTAGATCTGAATGATGATAATGAAATTGTTGTTCAGCACATTAAGCAGAAAGGGAGTAAGAAAGAAAAAGCAGAAGAGTAATTTATTAATCGTTTTTTCTTGAAAAGGGTGCTATGGCTTTACAAAGTCATAGCACCCTTTTTTATTGTAAAATCTTCTCAAAATACTTAGCCATTAGCCCTGCTTGTGCTACTTTCGCGCATCATTTTACCAGCCAATATTATGAAACGCATTTTGATCTTAGGGGCGGGGAAATCCGCTACGGCATTGATACACTACTTATTAGAACATGCTGAGCAGTATGATTGGCATGTAGTGGTAGGCGATCGTGACCAAAGCATTGCTGCACAAAAAATTGACGGCAACCCAAGAGGGACCGCTATAGCATTTGATGTCAATGATGCGGACTTATGTGCGAAGTGCGTACAGGAAAGTGATATTGTGGTTTCTGTGCTGCCCGCTCAATTCCATTTGCGGGTTGCAGAAGACTGCCTGCGATTCGGTAAGCACATCATTACCCCTTCTTATGTTAAGGCGAATGAATTGGCTTTAGATGCTGCTTTTAAAGAAGCTGGGCTTTTATTCATGGGAGAGCTGGGCTTGGACCCCGGTATTGACCATATGAGCTTAATGCAGCTGATCGGTGAGGTGAAAGCATTCGGTGGTGAGATGACCGCTATACGCTCTTTCACGGGGGCTTTGATCGCTCCTGAAAGTGATACGAACCCGTGGCACTACAAATTCACTTGGGCACCTATGAATGTGGTTCTTGCGGGACAAGGCACTGCCAGATACCTTAGAAATGGCAGTCCGCAATACGTGCCTTACAATCGCTTATTCGACCAGATAGAAAGCTATGAAGTACCAGAAACGGGTACTTTCGAGGCTTATGCAAATAGAGACTCTCTACCTTATTTAGATACCTACCATATTGAGGGCGTACCGACCTTTATTAGAGGTACTTTGCGTTTCCAAGGCTATTGTAAGGCTTGGAATGCACTGGTAAGGCTGGGATTAACGGATAATACCTTTACGATTCCTGATGCCGATCAACTGAGCTGGGCAGCGTTGATGGACAGCTACCTGCCTCCTTTTAATAGAGATAAAGCCATTGATCAGCGTACTGCGGATTTCTTACAATTGCCGCTCTCCTCTCCTATTATTGATCAGCTAAGATGGTTGGGCTTATTCTCAGATACTAAAATCAAAACCAAGGCTGGTTCACCAGCACAGATTTTACATGACTTACTAGTGGAGAAATGGGTATTTCAGCCTGAGGATCGCGATATGATCGTGATGCTGCATGTAGTGGACTATAGCTTAAATGGTAAATCCTACAGAAAAAGCTCCAGCTTGACATTGAAGGGCGATGCGAAGGATACTGCCATCTCTTATACTGTTGGCTTGCCCATGGCGATCATGACCAAGCTTATTTTACTGGATAAAATTGATTTGACCGGGGTACATATTCCTATACAAGAGCAGGTCTATACGCCTTTATTGGAGGAGCTGAAACAATTTGATATAGAATTTAAAGAGCAGTTAGAGGAAATATCATAATCAGCTTGCTGAAATTTCTTTTCTTATTCTGCTCAGGCTCTCAGTAGTGATGCCTAGATAGGAGGCGATGTGATAGTTCTTTACTTCATTCGCGATACCAGGATAAGCATCTAAAAAATTGAGATAGCGTTGTTTTGCTGGAAACATCTGGTTTTCAACGATCCGACTTTGGAAACTGGCGAATGCTATTTCCATCTTTCTGATATATATGCGTGCTGCTTGGGGTATTGCTTGACATATGCTGTCAAAATCGGCTTTTGATATGCTATATAGTACCGCATTTTTGATGCATTCTACATAAGAAACAGATAAAGTCTTTTGCTTGCCGTACAAAGCAATATAATCACTGACCCACCAGCCTTTTACCGCGAATTGGAATGTGTGTTCTTTTCCTTCTTGATCAAGAATGTAATTTCTTAAACAGCCGGACTGCACATAGTATATGGTATTGATCTCTTCATTGGGGCGTAATAAAAGATCTCCTTTATTGATTGTTGATCTACTTAATTTACTAAAGACCAACTGTGATTCTTCTTTGGATATAGTTTGTTCTTGAAATAATTCTTTTACGATCTGCTGCATTATCTGTCGTCTCGCTTAGGTAGTAGGTAGACTGCCAAAATAAGCAATCTTCTGGACTAATATCATCTTCGTTTGGGACTTGATTATAAGTAGCATAGCCCTCTCGGCTGGCGAGAAGGGCTATGTTTAAGCAATATAAACACCACATTAATACTCCCTAAATTAGTTTGACCACCTCTTGTGCCTATTCTTGCCTCCGCAAGGGATAGGAGTGGTAATGAAGCTGGTGAATGCGCTCTATTGTCTATTCACTTATCTTCTTAGCTCTATATAACCGGTGTGTTTTTCTTCGTCTTCTAAACCTTCGTTGAGGATCAGAATATAGAAGTAGGTACCTGATGGTAAAAACTGATAGTTTCTACTGTAGTAGCCTGTCCACGGATTGGAGTTTTGGTAGTTGTTGTCTGTGTATACCATATCTCCCCAGCGGTTGAAGACCTGCATGTCAACGGTATTGAAGCATTCAACACCATTGATGATGAGGTAGTCGTTCATGCCATCGCCATTGGGTGAAATACCTGTGGGGACGATGATCTCGCATTCTTCGCTATCAGGAATTTCACTAACTACGATCACTTGAGCGGTATCGCACTGATCGCCGATGCAAAGGGTATAGTCGAACACATCTGTTACTTGCTCTCCATTGGGGAAGTAGGTGTATACGTTTTCTAGTGTGTCATATACCAAAGTACCGAACTCCGGGTCGCTGATGAATGTGATGACCACATCTTCGGCATATTCTTCCGGGTAAATGTCATTGCCCAGTACTTCAATGTTCAGCGGCGTATCAGGATCGGTGAAATAGCTATCGTAAACCGCATCTATTTCCATATCATCAGGGTAGTCAGGACCTTCAGTGATCGTAACGATCACCATCGCGGCATCCACCAAGCCCAAGCTGTTGGTAATGGTGTAAGAGAAGGTATCTTGACCTACAAAGCCCGCATCAGGGATGTATTCTAAGGTTCCGTCTTCATTAATGAGCACCGTACCGTTCATGGGTTCTGTGATATTGACCACTAAGAGATCACCACCATCAGGGTTTTCATCATTGGCGACCACATCTATAGTGATCGGCTCATCAACTTGCCCACTGGCACTATCATCTATTGCTATAGGGTTATCTGATTCTGGTAAGACGGTCACGGATACATTCACAGTAATGCATTCTCCTGCTTCATTACAGATTTGCAGGACAAAGAAATCACCGCCATTGTAATTCAGATCAGGTGAGTAAGCCAAGCAGCCATCTTGATCCAAGAAATAAGGAGAACCATTCGCAGGAATACTGCTGATGATGATGGTATCGATCTGTTCGATCGGTAAGACATCTAAATATTCATCTAAGCAGAATTCGATGTCGGTATCCTCCATCGTTTCGATCTCAATGGATAGGGGCGCATCACCTAGTACGGTGATCGCCACATAAGCGGTATCACAGAGTACAGGAACGCCATCATCGCAGAGTACGTAGAACACATAATCTGTGCCTTCAAAACCAGGGAATGGCGTATAAGTATAACTGCCATCACTAAAGAACATAGTTCCATTAGCTGGGATGGTGGTATAAGTAACCGAAAGCTCATCGTCGGTATTCGGGTCGCCATCATTGCTGAGTACATCGATCACAACGGGGGTATCAATATTAGTTACGCCACTGTCATTGCCCGCTACTGGCGGTTGATTCACCTGCCCCGTAGTACCAATGTAGATCACGATCGTTGCTTCATCGCACTGTGCTTCAGGGTCACAAACGGTATAAAGGATCTCTACAACACCCTCAAAGTCCGCTTCAGGAACAAAGGTGATGTTGTCACCAATGGTAGCCAAAGTACCACTTGAAGGATCACCCATTTCCGTAATGGTCAACTCCTCTCCTTCCGGATCAGAATCATTGAGCATCGGCATTAGATCGATCGGGAAACCCGGATTGGTATAGTAGATGTCGTTCAATGCTGTAGGCGGCAAATTAGTGCCTGTACTGAATACCGTTACATTGATAAAAGTTTCAGAACAGTTTCCATTGTCATCACAGATGATGTAAGAGAAATAATCCGGACCTAAATAGCCTTCATTCGGTGTATAGGTCAATGTGCCATCACCATTATCTATGATCGTTCCATTAAGCGGATCTCCTACTTCAGTGATCGTTAAATCCACCCCACCATCATTCGAGAGTGGGTCTATAATGACCGACTCATCTTGGTTGGTATAGAATATATCAGGCTGCGCGTCCGGTCCTTCTTGAATAATGATGGTAACCGTAGTCGTGTCACATAAGCCCAAAGGGTCGCAAACCACGTAAGTGAAACCATCCATACCATTGTATTCAGGGTTTGGCGTATAAGTAGCTTGGATACCATCAATGATCACCTCACCAAAAGCAGGCGGATCCAAAAGTGTGAAAGTCAGATCCACTAAATCCGTATCAATATCCACATCATTGCTGGCAATGAAAATGTAAACAGCCGTATTGATTTGTGTGAAAGCGGTATCGGGCATGGCCACAGGAGGCAGCCCCTCTCCTACTAAAATGGTCACCGTCGCAGTATCACATAAAGGCGGTACGCCATCATCACAAATGATGTAATCAAAGGTATCCGTACCGATGAAGCCAGCAGGTGGGAAGTAGCCAATAGAGCCATTATCATTTAAAGTCAGTTCCCCTAGAGGCTCTTCTAAAATGGTGATCGTCAACTCATCATCCGGATTAGGATCAATGTCGTTAAAGGCGATATTACCCAGTAAGTTGCCATCAATAGGTACTTCGAACTCATCATCCATCGCTATAGGCGCCAAGTTTTCTGAACCCAGTACCTCTATGGTAACGGTCGCCTCATCACAGAGCGTTTCATCACAGGCGGTACACACTTGGTAAGTAAAGCTTTCCGTACCAGAGAAGCCCAGTGAAGGCGTATAAGTTAAAATGCCGTTTTCATTTAGCGTAGCTATACCATTCGCAGGCGTGCTTGTAAGAACAGTTGACAGATCATTGCCACATTGCTCCACATCATTCGCCAATACATCCAAAGTCGCATCAGCAGCTTCCCCTAAATCAATAACAGCCGCATCATCATTTGCCGTAGGTGCGAAACAGCCCACATTAACCGTCGCATAAGCCGTATCACAAACACCAGCCGCATCGCAGCCGATCATAGTCACCAGATCCGTACCTAAGAAACCAGGCAAAGGCATATACTGCAAGCAAGTATCATTCAACACGGTCAAGCTACAATCGAAAGTCGTACCCGCATCTACGATGGCCAGTCCATCTTCAGAGATCGCTTCATCACAAAAATCAACGCAAATGATCACAGGTGTAAAGGCTTCAGTGCAATACTCGTAATTCCCTAAACAGTCATCCTGTACTTGGATAGTTACCGTAGCTTCATCGCAAAGACCCGTATCATCACAAATGGTGTAAGTGAATGCATCAATACCCACAAATCCAGGTGTAGGCGTATAGATCATACTATTAGTGATCGGATCCAAAACCACCGTACCATTTGGTGGATCTGTTACCTCTGTAACGCTAATGGGTTGTCCGTCCGCATCATAATCATTCAGCAACACCTCGATCACCACACTTGAAGCAGGTGCTGTATTCGCATTATCATCCGTAGCCACTGGTGCATTCGTACCACAGGCCACATCTATTGTCAAATAAGCCAGTACCGTTTCTTCATTGCCTGCTATATCCGTGGCGATGAAAGTAACAATATCATCTCCCAAAGTAGACTCTGGTGATGGGATGTACTGCGCACAGCCATCTACCACTGGATCAATTGTTCCATTGACCGCACTCGCTTCAATACTTACAATATCATCCACCTCCAATTCACAGAAAGTCGGACAAATATTCGTAGATGTGAAAGTACCCACACAAGTGAATATATCCGTTTCACAAGGTGCGACCGGATCTACTACTTGAATGACCACCGTAGCGGTATCACAAAGCGGACAATCATTACAAGTGATGTACCTCAGCGTATCATAGCCGAAAAAGCCATCATAGGGCTGGTAACTGATCTCGGTATCGTCGTAGACCTCGGCCAGTCCGTTTTCAGGCGGATCCAGAATAAAAGGAATGACCAGACCACTACAAATCCCATTGTCGTTTATAGTAGGATCGATCACAATAGCCCCTTCAGGCGTTTCCTCCTCGATCGCCTCCCCATTGATCACAGCACTCGCCTCAGAGATCGTCACATTATCATCCTGAGCTTGCGGGGGCAAACAACCAATGTAGACCACCACCACGCTCACAGAGCAAGCAGGCGGTTCCACATCATCACAAATGTCTAAAAAAATGGTATCCGTACCGATGAAACCCGGCAGCGGCGTATAGCGCACACAAGTGTCGCTCAAGAAATTGAGGCTACAATTAAAGGTCGTATGTCCATCCACCATCATCGTATTATCCCCATCAGGGTCAATGAAGTTGTGGCAGATGTTAACTGGGGTCATCGGCTCGGTACAAGCCGTGAGGGTATCTATCAAAGGAGGGTTGTTCTGCGCCTGTAATTCGGTATTCAGTGTACCGAAAAACACAAAACATAAAGAGATACCAATGAGCCACCTATAAAAGCGTAGCCCCTTGGTGGTGCGCAAGGGTTGGCTTAAGGTCATTGCGGAAGTAGTTAGTGTGGTTTACCTTCTATCCTCCTTGCTTAAAAAGAGAAGAGAGGGTTTGTAATGTGGTTATATTGCTATTCTTGGGGGTGTTAATCGCAGGCGTAAAAACTTGATTTGCATCCGTTAAGACATGCCTACAAAGCTTGAATAGTCAAATATTAGGCCAAAATACAGAAGCTTGACTTAAATAAGACCGAAATAATACTGTAAGTCACTATAAAATAAGGCTTTAAGATGGTAAAAATCAAAGTTTATTATTTTTTAATATTGTTACTTGAGCGACAAAAAA
>JAHDGT010000597.1 GCA_020631675.1 Bacteroidota bacterium | reverse complement strand
TACACTTTTCTATGAATGCTTCGGGTGTTCTACGCATTTTGGCGGCATCATAATCATAGAACGCAATACCCGTCTTCGCCTTGGCGATGGTGGCATTATCCGTTAATCTGACGATATGGTAAAACAGATCAAAGGTGTACTTGCTGATGTTGGCTACGCTAATGTCAAAGCGTAGTTCATCGCTATGATAGCCTTCTTTTTTGTACTGGATCATCACATCGGTCATGATCGTGCCGCCGCCGTATAAGTCTAATTCCTCGCCACCTAAAAATTCTCGGTAAAAGAGCATTCTGGCTTCACCGATAAGACTGAGCAGGGCGTCATTGGCCAGATGACCTGCATAGTTCACATCTGTGATACGCACCCGCAGTTGGGTGCTGAAATGGACGTTGTCAGGAAGGGTGATTTTTACTCGGTTTTGCATGCGTAAGGGATAGTAGTGGTACTAAATGGGATAGATGGGGCGTGAGTGCCTGCTTGGCGGGGGCGGCCCAGAGGTAGCCACCGCCAAGTAGAGCGACGAACCCCCAGATAGCCCATTTTGTAGGAACGGATAGCCCGGTGCCCGCAGTGAAAGCTTGCGCTTTATGAGACTCGAGACGTGAGACCCGAGACTAGAGATTTTCGTGTTGTGTGCCGAGTTAGTAAATCCCGAATAGCGCAAGCTTTTATTGCGGGTATACGCCATACGGACTAACATCTGCATATTGATTTATGACCCTAATAAAAAAAGGACGGGATAAACCCGCCCTTTATTACTGAAGTATTTTCCTTATCGAATGATCGTTACATTACCTTTCTTAATGCGCTCAGATTGACCGCCGAAGTTAAAGCGACTGTAATAGACATATACACCCACTTCTTGCTCGTCATTTCTGAAGAAGCCATCCCATCCTTGATCTGGATCTGTGGAGGAGTACACCTCTTGTCCCCAACGGTTGTAGATGTGCAGTTCGTAGTTTTCTAAGAAGCCATCATAGGTTGGGTAGAAAGTATCATTCACGCCATCTCCATTAGGGGTGAAGGCAGATGGGAATAAGACCACATTCAAAGGAGGTGCGTCATTCACGATCACAGTGATGTCGTCATCTGTTACACAGGCATCATCACTACTTAGGATGTAGGTGGTGGTTTCTATTGGCGATGCGACTGTACTTGGGCAATTTGTACAACTTAATGAGCCATTAGGATCTAACCATTCGTAATTGCCCGTTAAGCTGCCTGAAGCATTCAGTGTGACACTATCACCTAAGAAGATGACGGTTCCGGATGCGGCGCTAATATCTAAAACCACACTTGGGTTGACGGTTACCAATACGGAGTCGGTTGCTGAGCTACAAGCGGTCGTTGCTTCTAAGTAGACATAGAATGAACCCGTAGTACTCGCATTGAAGTTGGTGACCGGACTGCTCGCATCTATGAAGCTGCCATTGGTGCTGCTCCATAATACATCCGCTCCTGCGCTGGCTGAACCAGCTAATGGAATGCTTTCGCCTTCACAAACCACTACTTCTTCGCCTGCATCTACAGTAGGTGCATCTTCAAAGCTGACTAAAAGTGAGTCTGTAGCGGTTAAGCCACAGTTGGATGTAGCGGTAACATACACATAGAAAGTGCCTGTGGTAGTACTTGGTGTAAAGTCGGTATCAGCAGTGATCTCACTGGAGAAGGTACCGTCGGTGCTGCTCCATTGTACGAATTGTTCACCCGTTGCCGTCGCACTTAACGCGACGCTTTCTGGTCCACATAAAACCACATCCGCACCAGCATCTACCGTAGGAGGGGTCAGACTAACTGTTGTTGTTCCTGTTAATGCACAATCGGGGCTGCCATCCGCATCCGCATCTGGTGCGCCACTGATGTAGGCTTGCCAGTCGGCAGAAGTGGCATCTGTTTCAGGTGTTGCACCCCAAGAGCCATCGGCTTGCAGGTACTCTATTAGCAGTACATCCCCACAATCATCCTCTACCTCAAGGGTACATTCGTTCACTTGCACCAC
>JAHDGT010000596.1 GCA_020631675.1 Bacteroidota bacterium | reverse complement strand
TACGGGCCGGATAATATCGAAAATATGGAAGGCGTGGCCTTTGAGTTCGCCAATGTTTACCCAGGTACGGTGGATCCCGCCGCGCCGCGTATTGAAGGCGCAACAGTGCCCATTAAAGGAACTTATAGCTACATACCCGCCGCCAGAGTAGCCGCTGATTTAGAAGATGCGAAACGCCCTACGGGTTACTATGCCGCCCCGGGTGAGCTGATCACCATTACCATCCCTGCCGAGTTTACAGCTGCGGGCTTGAAAGCCATGATCGGTGCGCATGATGCCGATCACAGCTCGCAATCAGAAACGAATCGCTTCAATCGTATTTCTAAACTATACGCTTTAGATGCGGAAAACACAACGATCGTCAGTCCCTTTGGTGGCGCGATCTACCTACGCGTACCCGAAGGCTCTGATCTGGGCTGGTTTGATGTGACCATAGATGGTGCGGTAAAGGCACCTTATTTCTCTACCCGTACTGAAGTGCCCGTCACCTCTATTGATGATTGGGTACTGGCAATTGAAGAGGCGGCAGTAGAGTGGGTGGATTTGGAGTCGGATAACTTTATGATGACCCTGCCACTAAAGCACATTCAAGACATTGGTCTAAATAACCCCACGGAGATCATGAACCAGTGGGATGACATCTGGGATGGTTTCCGCTATATTGGTGGACGTACCGTGCCGCGTACACGGGCGGAGTATTTTATGATCGATTCGCGATTGCCTAATGGCGTATTCGGTACGGGTTACCCGCAGGTGATAGGCGAGTGGGGAGCACCTTCTGGTGAGCTGGGCGCACAGGGCTATTACCCCACGCAAATGTTAGAACCTGAGTTCTACGATTCGCCCATACACGTCACTTTCCATGAGTACGGACATCTGATCCTCAACCCCACACTGATCACAGAGGTGGAAACCATCGTTCACTTGGGTGCTTGTTATACTTACAATGTTCTGTATGGGGAGTCTTTAGAGACCGCTTTCATCTACTCCTCTGATGAGCAACACACCTTCGATGAAGCCGCCATTGATTGGATGATGACCTACAATTTTAGAAATGACAACCCAATGGACTGTGATCCTACTATGGAGGATCATCTTTGTGATGAGCTGCGCTACCAGCATCGAGGTTACGCCAAATACATCCAAATGGCGGACATTTTTGGCTGGGAGTCCGTGCATGAAATGAATAAAGGCTTCTTTGAAGACTGGCACAGCACCGATGATACCGAAGAGTGGATGGAGGTCATACCTGATAATTTCATCGCCAATGCCTCTTATGGCATGAACGTGAATATGGCACCGCTCATGCACTTTTGGGGGCTGCACCCCTCGGAAGAAATGCGCGAGCAATTGTTCGAGCTGCCTGCCAGCGAAGACATCTACAATTTGCTGCTCGACTATAAAGAACTCACCCCTATGACCGCCGAGGAGTTCCAGCCCTGGTACGATACCAACTACCCTAAAAAAGATCCCGTACACTACGATCGCTACGATGCCGCTCTAGAAAATTGGGATACCGAAGGATACGGACCAGCCATTATCGAGCAGATAGACTACCTGATCGATCTCTACTTCCCCGAAGGCACGATCATCGGCATGGAAGACTCGCACAGCGAGCAGATCAGTGTCTACCCCAACCCCAGCAGCAATACTTTTTCTGTTGATCTCGGGCAAACCCATGATGTTGTGACCGTTGAGCTGGTAGATATTCAAGGGCGCACTATTTTTAAGCAAGATCTACAGCAAGCTTCCAGCTTTCAATTTGACATCAAGGGCAATTCTGGCTTATATTTATTGCACCTTTCCACCAACAATAGTGCGAAAACGATCAAACTGATCAAGGAGTAGCAGTTTGGTCATGGCGCATGCCCGCAATAAAAAGCTGTGTAGCTTCGCTGGGAAATAGGGTAGAGCAAATTCATGAATTTGCTCTACGACAAAATTTCACACATAGAAAAACACAGCCTTTCACTGCGCCCACCGGGCTATCCGTTCCTACAAAAT
>JAHDGT010000087.1 GCA_020631675.1 Bacteroidota bacterium | reverse complement strand
CCGCAATAGGCGCACTCACTCGCCATTCAGCACCCTTAATACCACTCCTATCCCTCGCAGAAGGGAACAATTTTGAGTTTTGAATGACCAAATTTTGAATGCTACTTAGTAAGTACAGGCTACTGATCATTCATTCAATTGAAAGGGAATAACCTGCTCCTCCCCAAAATAAGCCTTAGCAGCAGTAATATCCTTACTGATGCCCAACATATAGCCACCGCCGCCAGCACCGCAGATTTTAAGTAGAAAGCGGTAGTCGTTTAGGCGGTCGAAATCTTCTAACCAAATTTGGTGTAAATCATCGGGGATCATTTCCTCAAAGTAGCGATACTGTAGCATGGAAAGCTGTCGCCATGCTTCTTCAAAAACTTGTTCTTTAGTAGGGCTGCTTAAATCCTGAATCGCTTCAATTAACTGCTTATGTCTTTCCAGTAGAACGGCTTGTCTTCTGGGATTGGCGAAGATGCCATTTTCCAATTTTTCATAAAACAGTTTTACCAGAGGGGCGGTTTGTCTGGCACTACCAGTATCTAATAAGAAGAATTGAAAACTTTGTGGGTTTCGTAATTGCTCAATAAAGCTAAATTCCGTTTTACTTGCTAAGGCGATGGGTTTACCCAACTTGCTGACCAAGGGATCATTACCCGAACTTTGCCCATGAAAAAAAGACTCTAATAATGCTAAGTCTTTCTTGAGTTGTGCGGCATTAGAAGCTTGACTATCAATGGGTACGTAGCGATCATACAAAGCCGCTACTAGAGCCCCTGAACTACCCAAGCCATAACCTTGGGGTATATCACTGTCAAACCACAAGCCCTTACCTAAGTCGCCGGCAAAAGCGCTTATATCAAAAGCGAGTTCCTCTGTCCCTTTTTCTAACAACTGTTCTAGTAGCAATTGTAGGTTTTTGATGGAATTGGCAATAGGAGTTAAGGGTCTGGTGTTGGGGCGAGCAAAACTAAAGCCACCGCTTTTCTGTGGGAAGGGTATGGCAAGGGCACGACCATTGAGCAGAGTAGCGTACTCTCCGAATAATAATATTTTGGCGGGGTATCTTTTTTGAGGCATAAGACGTTAGACCTAAGACTAAGACTTCCTATTTCGGAAACCTTTAGTCTAATTGATTAAGCGAAGAAGAGCAATAGACTCACAACTGATCTACTATTTGGCGGAAAACGTACCACCAATTGACTCGTTCGGCTTTTAGTTTGTTTTCTTTATCATTTAGTAGTACGATGATCACTTCTTTCTCCGGATGAACATAGATGTGTTGCTTGTATAGACCGATGGCCATAAAGTCGCCATACTCTTTTAAGCCGATGTGCCAGCTATTGGTGTAATTGTAGCTACTTCCTTCGGTGGTATCTCTACTGATAGACTGTTCGTACCAATCTTTGCTGATCAGTTGTTTTCCGTTCCAATTGCCTTGATGAAGAAATAGTCGCCCGAATTTGGCGTAATCGTCGATCGTTGCGCCTAGGCAGCAGAAGGTTTTTTCGGTAGTGCCGCTATGATCGGTAGACCATCTGGCGTCGTGGCACATGCCAGCAGGCTGCCAGATTTTTTCCTCTAAATAAGCAGCAGGAGAGCGGTTGGTCGCTCTTTCCAAGATGTAGCCCAAGAGTTGGATGTTGGCATTTAAATAATGCTGTTCCTTACCGGGTGCCCTTTCAAACTCGATCAGTTTGAAGCATTTGTCCATTTTATTACCGTAGTAGATAGTAGCATCTAAGGGCAAGGTATATTTAATGCCTGAGGTGTGATTCAATAAGTGCCTGATACTCAATTGCTCCCACTCGGGCGCACGAAGATCTAATTCAGGGAAAAAGGATTTTACTTTTTCATCCATCCCCTTGATGTGTCCTTCGGCTATGGCTATACCGATCAAAGCAGAGGTGAAAGATTTGGCGATGGAATAGGAAGAGTGTAAATCTTCAGTCGCTATATCTGAGCGATTGTATCTAAAGCGAATGCTATCTCTCTGTATGACTAAGCAGCTTCGGGTTTCATGCCCGGACAAGAGCAGTTCCAGTGGCTTGAAAACGGGTACGTCACTGGTCCAGTCATTGATCAGTATAGGGGCTTGTTTTTCTTTGGTCGAGTGAAACTTGAAACAATCGTCGCTTGCCTTGACCGTCTTGTATTTAAAACGATAAAGGTCTTTCTTATCTGGCCCGCCTAGTAAAAAGGCTCTTAGTGGGATACAGCTGCTCCCTAGTAAAAGGCATGTCAAGCCCATACTGAGTAAAGCGAGTCGAATGGATAGAGAAGACATAATAATAGGAGCTTTGCTTAGCTGTAACTTAAGCTATGGTCACTTCAGACAAGGCAATGGGACCCTTACCTACTTGGTCGGCTATCCAGTAGCCATCAACACATAAGGGTTCTAATTCATTAAGGATGAATGCTTCTACTTCCGCAGCATGCTTTTCAGGGTATAGCACATGAACATTGGGTCCTGCATCTAAAGTAAAACAAACGGGTACTTTAGTTTCTTGACGATAAGTTCTGATTTTTTCAATTACGCTTAAAGTGTTGGGACGCATTAAGATATAGGAAGGTTCAGAACACATCATTAAGGCGTGTAAGACCATGGCTTCTGCTTCTACTATGCGAATGAAAGTGGTCATATCACCCGTTTGCATCGCTTTTACTAAGGCCGCTAAGTGGGTGTTGGCTTGTTCATAGCGAGTTGCCGCATAAGGGTTGGTTTCCATTAAAGCGTGTCCGGCCCTACTGCTGACTGATTTTTCCGCACGATCAACGATGAGTACCGCATCTTTATAGTTTTGGAATAAGGGGTGAAATTCCGTTTGTTGAATGGCGAAGTCATTACTTGAGGCGGCAAACTCAGGATGCTCGCCCCAAATGGCAGCGGTTCCATATACAGAGCGGCAGGCACTACCAGATCCTAAACGTGCGATGTAAGACGCTTTGCGCCAGAATTCTGTTTCATCAGATAAAGTGTTGAATAGTTGTTGCTCCATACTACACAAACAACAAGCGATAGCTGCCATACTAGACGCACTAGAGGCAATACCAGAAGAATGTGGGAAAGAATTAGCAGATTCAACGACCAATTCAAGTTGGCTCAAAAACGGAAAAATGGGTAATAGGCTGTTTAAAAACTTTTCCAACTTAGCAGCAAAGGCGCCTTGCGGCTTCCCTTCGAAGGTGAAGGCTAAATTGATCTTTCCGTTTTGTGAATCAGTCGCAAGCGTTTTGTAAGACATAAAGGTGTCTGTATGCGCTGCGGAAAGGGTATAGCTGATGGAGGTGTTGCGAGGATATTGAATGCCGTATTTACCCCAATATTTCACCAAGGCGATATTAGACGGGCAACGCCATGCTACCTGTCCGCTAGAGATGGAAGTAGCATTAGTTAGCTTAAGTTTTGGGTTGTTATACATCCTAAATCTGGCTTGTTGGTTGAGGTTTTTCATTCTGATTTTCTGATAACAAAGGTAGGGCTTAAATGTTTGATCATATCTCCAGTTTATGGTACACCTTTTAAACAAATTGGTTGAGTAGGGAATTTAAGTTACTTTGCGGTAAATCCTTACAAGCATATGGATGCATTAAAGCTAAACGGACTAAGCATTGCTGAATATCTTCAGATTGAAGTTCAGACAGATACCAAATATGAATTTCATGACGGTTCTATTTATGCTATGGCAGGAGGTACTGTTGAGCATGGCTTGATCTGTGGTAATGTATTTGGAGAGTTGAGGGCTGAGCTAAGAAAGAATAAGAAAAAATGTACGGTTCTAAATAGTGAGATCAAATTGCATATTGAATCTCAGAATCGTTTTCTTTATCCGGATGCGATGGTGGTATGTGGTGAGTTAGAGAAGTCAGAAACAGAAAAAAACTCGATCATCAATCCTGTAGTAATTATTGAGGTGCTGTCTAAATCTTCAGCCAGTTATGATCGGGGTGACAAGTTTTATTATTACAGGCAAATCCCAAGTTTAAGAGAATATATCTTGATCGACCAAGAAAAGGTATTGGTCGAGTTATTTAAAAGGGAAGGCAAGCTTTGGCATATAAAGCGGATTGAAGGGCTATCGCATTTATTAGAAATTGAGAATTTAGGTGTACAGATTCCGCTATCAATAGTGTATGAAGGGGTGTTAGCGAGCTAGTTTAAAGTTATTTTCTTGAAGTAGTCTAGTATGGACTGTCTTGTTGACTTTGGTACATTTTTAGCTCAATAAATACTATAGTAGGACATTCCCCACCTTTTGTGAGTTGTACTTTGACTTTCATCGGCTTAGGAAATATGCTGAAATTTTTACGATATAGTCCTTGGTTCAAGCAAATTCTATTGACAAGTTTGTTCTCTAGTATATCACACCTACTAGCGGCTGCATACTTCGATATTCCAGAACTGATATACCCAACCATACCTTATACGATTGCCAATTTCATAGCAACAGTGCTTTATTTTATGCGTAGAGAGGTAATGGCTTTCTACTTCATCAATATTGCCTTTGCTGTTATTTTGCCCTTTTTCAGCTATGTGGTAGATGTGGATATGGCGATTGTGTTATGTATTTTCACCATCGCTGTTAATAATTATCTGATTTTAGATAAGCATTCACATATCTATGCCTTGTTGGGTCTATTTTGTTGTTCCTTCCTTGCATTTGGCGTATTAAGTAGCATTCGTGAGGAGGTGCTTGTGCCCGGTCTTCACATTTATGACTTATTGTTATCCTTCGCGATTCTATTGAATTTATTTAATACGCTCAACCAGTACCGTATTGAACGATCTAATAGAATGACACAATTAGACAATAAAAATGCGGAGCTTAAAAAGTACATCTCATCAAACATACAGTTAGAGCAATTCGCGCATATCGCATCGCATGATTTGAAATCGCCATTGCGAACGATCAGTAGCTTTAGTAATCTTCTGAAGAGAAAAATTTACAAGGATTTAGATGCGGAAAATAAAGAGAGCTTTGATTATATAGAAACGGGTACTCAACAAATGAGTGAATTGGTAAATGACTTGCTTCAATTCTCAAAGGTTAATTCTCAGGTTTTATCTCCCACACAAGTAGATTTAGAGACAATTAAAAAGGCTTTATTATTAGCCTTAAAATTTGATATCGAATCATCTAATGCGAAGGTGAAATTCAGCGGATTTGAAGGGATTATCTATTTTGATGAGAGTAAGATCAAACAGGTATTACAGAATTTAATTTCTAATGCTATTAAATTTTCTAGAGAAGGTATAGATCCAGTGGTAGAGGTAGAGCAGCTTAAGGTTTCTGATAAAAAAGTGCGGTTTTCTGTAACTGATAATGGCATTGGAATTGAGCGGGAGTACTTTGAACAGATATTTGATTCATTTAAAAAGCTTCATCCTAAAGCCCAATACGAAGGTTCGGGTTTAGGCTTGGCGATTTGTCAGAAAATCATAGAGAAGCATGGCGGTTCGATTTGGCTGGACAGTAAAATAGGAAAGGGAACCACTTTCTATTTCGATATTCCTAGCGTAAAGATGAGTGTACAGGAATTAGCTTTAGCGCACAAGGGACAGGAGTGGAAATGAGGCAGTTAAGGAGCGTACTGAGCGGCGGCATAAAAAGGCGGCCCAGAGGTAGCCATTTTTATGCCTGCCAGCGAAGCAGCGAACAACTGCCGAATTGGAACGGATTGCCCGGTATATGCAGTAAAAGGCTGGCATCTTTAGACTTGTGACACACTATTGTACGGTAGAAAAAATTCATGAATTTTCTCTACAAGATTTCAAGATTGGCAGTGCCAGTCTTTAATTGCATATATGTGCCATGCGAATTTTTAAATGAATAAAGAGCTGCTGATCAAGAGCAATAGGAAGAGTAGAATCATACTACCATCAATAATACCCGTAAAAAATTGGTCTTGATGTTGGCGGTGACTGAGAGATATGAGGTAAGCGCAAAAGAGATAACAGCTGCCAATAGCGATGACGTTAGGGAAGTGGAAGTTAGCCGTATGCCAACTCCATAAAAAACTTAAAAAGGAAGCGATCAATAGACAAAGGTAGGAGAGGTGTTGCGTATTGCGGATGCCGATGAGATGGGGTAAGGTTGTGAGTCCGAAATCAGCATCATAATGCATATCGCGGATATCAAAAGGGAGGGTGATGGCAAAGATGAAAAGCATTCTTTCAATGAGGAATATTAAAGCGCCAGAAAAGCCTCCATAGTGTTCGATTCCTATATTAAAGATGGGTAATACAGCGGTGGTCATGCCCCAACTGATGGCGATCAAGAATATCTTCCATTGCCCGATATCTCTGAGGCGAACCCATTTGCCAGAGCGAGGCAATAGAGGTAGGGAGTATAATAAGATGACGATCGCACCGATGATCAGGGCGATTTGAACACTGAATTTTAAATAGAAGAATAAAACAGCGCAGGCAAAACCACTGAGCACGACTTGCGTTTTCATGAGCCAGTCGTTTCTGCCGTACCACAGTTTTTGCCGTACGTTTTCACTCAGGTTTCTTAGACCCATTAGTCGGGCTAGAGCATAGGTAGCTGTGGTCGCGAAAAAAACAAGAAGGGTCAAAGCATCGAACTGCATACTTTGACCACTGATCAGATAGGTGGATTGACATAAAGCAAGGGCACAGAGCGCGATCCACAGATTGCTGTAGATCAGTGCGTTGATGATCGGGTGGTTCAAGTATGCCGTCAATTGCCTGTTTCGCTTATTTCTTCAAAAATCGTTTGCTGATGCGGGATCGTTCGCTTTCAAGGCTCAAGATATAAACAGCTTGTGGAAGTTGGGAAACATCTATGCTGAAACGATCGCTTTTCTTGCTTGCTTGATGAAAAACACGTCCTTGCAAGTCGGTGATCTGAATGTTATACGCTGATGAAGCAGGCGCATTAAATTCTATATTTAGTAGATCCCTACAAGGGTTGGGGGAGAGCTGAATGTCAAGCTGTTGCATTTCGCTATTCTCGTTCTGACCTACATAATCAAATTCTGAATAATCGAGTAAAGAATCGAGGGGGTAGGTGAGGAGAGAGCGGGCAAAGGTGCCTGCTAACAGTCTACGATTCACTGGGTCGTAATCAATATCGAAGACATGTACAAAAGGCGGATTGCTGCCTAGGCGTTCCCAGTTTTGCCCTGCGTTCAAGCTGGCATAAACACCTGCGTCGGTAGCGGCGAATAATACATTTTCTTCAAGATCTTCTGGTAGTGCGAGAATGTCATTTACGCCCACTTCAGGTAGGTCGCCATTGATCTCTATCCAGCTATCGCCATTGTCATCAGAACGGTAGATGTGTGGGTCGTAGCTATTGCCCTTGTAGCCAGAGGTGGTCACATACACTCGTTCCCCAACATGAGGAGAAGCGTGCACATTGGTGATATAGCGATCAGCGATGCCATTGTGGTGAATGCTATCCCAATTGATGCCTTGATCCAAGGTTCGCCATACATTGCCATCTGTGGTGCCGGCGTAGATGGTAAATTGATCAACAGGTGATTCCGTCAAGCAACTGATAGTATGGAATTGATTGCCATAGATATTGCCATCTGTAAGATCCGGACTTAAAACTTCCCAAGCAGGAACAGGACCAGCGGTAGACCACCATACTCTGTAGGAGCCACGGTAGAGTATGTCGGGGTCATGCGGACTAAGGTCATAAGGCGTGTCCCAATTGGTACGGTCACCAGTATCGTAGCTGCTGTTCCCATCCATGAAGTCTGTGCCTCCATTGGTACTTACGCCAATATTCCCGTATTGAGATTCTGCATATTGAATGAGCGAATCGGTTGGGTGGAAGCGCACTTGGAAACCATCACCACCATAGTATCGCACCCATTCATTAGGCGCATCTGCACTTCCTTTGATGGTTCCATTGTCTTGTGTACCTCCGTGATATTCACCTGGATGATGTGGGTTATAGCTGATGCGGTAGAATTGGGTATTGGGTACTTCGTCCTTATCATACCAACCGTCAAAACCATTTGAGGTCTTATACAATCCACCATCTGTAGCTAAAACCCAGTTGGTACTGTCTTGGAATACTAAATGATGTTTATCCGCATGAACATCATCCAACCACCAGATGGGAGTTCCGTAATCCCAAGTATAACCACCGTCAATAGATTCGAAAAGATCTACTCCTAAAAGGAATATTTGATCATCATTATAAGGGTTGACCGCTATTTTACCAAAGTACCATCCGAAGCCGCCTAGTGGATTCGACGGAAGCCCGGATTCGCCCGGGAATGCGATCTGCTCCCAGCTATTGCCGGCATCACTGCTCTTGTAAATACCTTTGAAGCTATTGTTGAAATCGACATAGACCGCAAATAGCTTGTCGGGGTTTTGCTGACTGATCGTCAATCCTATACGGGAATTACTATCGTCTGGTAAACCACCTGCTAATATGCTCCAGTTTTCACCGCCGTCGGTGGTTTTATAGATGCGAGCATGAGCACTGGAGGTGAAGCTGGATTGGGTGGTTCTTACACGGGTCCAAGCTGCAGCATATATAGTTTGGGGGTCTGTAGGATTCATGATCATATCGATCACACCAGTGGAATCGTTCACATAAAGAGACTGCTCCCAGCTCAAACCACCGTCGGTGGATTTATAGATGCCTCTATCGGAGTTAACCAATAAAGGGTTCCCCATACTTCCTACGAACAAGGTATTGGGGTCACTTGGGTCTACTACTATTTTAGAGATGACTCTTTGCTTTTCTAAACCGAGAAAATCCCAGTTTTCCCCTCCGTCGACCGAACGATACAAGCCATTACCAATAGCGAAGTGTCCACTGATGTTCACATCGCCCGTACCCACATATACCGTTTCAGGATCACTTGGGTCAAGTGTTACATGTCCAATAGACTGGAAAGATTGATCGTCGAAAACGGGTTCCCAACTCTCACCCGAATCTGTGGTTTTAAAAACCCCTCCTTTAGCATTTCCAATGTAAATGATATTGGTATCCGTAGGGTGCAGGGCGATCGTATTTATACGCCCCCCGATATTGGTAGGTCCTTCGAGTCGCCATTCCGCATCAAAGCCTGGGGTGCTTGATTTTTGAATGGCTGCTGCTCTTGCTTGCTGAACTCGCTCTTGGTATAATTTCACATCAGGCACTAAGTCAGGCCAAGCACGCTGAATGGCAAAATGATCATGGGGTTCATGTTTGCTGTCCCATTTGCTCTTTTTAGAGGCTTCTTGTTTGTTCGAGCTTGTCGCAGTATCATTTAATGCATTGAAAAACGAAAAGGCGAATAGGCCAAGACCGATAAACAACAGAAGAGCAAGTGTTGAGCGAATGAGATGGGACATTAGAAGTATACTTACGATTCAGGGTGATATTACCAAATGATAAAACTACTAAAAAAGGGTGATGAGAGGAGAAATATACCTCACATCACCCTTGTTAAATATTAGTGTTTGTCTGTGAATTTGCCTTTGCGATTAAGCTTTTAGGTCTTTACCATATACTGCGGAAAGCTCATTGATGAAATCGCTGTCGATTTCCAATTTGCGCATATCCAGTTTCTTCAGCGTTTCAGGTAGATCATCCAAATGACTTTCCTTGAGCTTAGTTTCTGCCACTCTAAGTTCTTTCAACGGAAGACCCGCAAAACTTTCACAGCTCTCCAAGGGGTTCTTGCTTAAATTCAAGAAGTTCAAATTAGGCTGATCGTCGAAAGCAGATACTTTGGTCAGCTTATTCACAGAGATGTCCAGCTTTTTCAACTTAGGGGCTTTAGGCAAACCTCTCAAGGTGGTCAGCTTACATTTGCGCAGGGATAACTCCTGCAATTCAGGCAATTCTTCTGCTAAGCTAAGTAGGTTGCCTAAACTTGGATTATCCATTAAGTCGATCTTTTTAATGGAAGTCGGGTTAAGACCACTTAGATCCGTCAATGCGTTTTGCTTAGCTGTCAGGCGTTCTAGTTTGTCTAAATAATTCAGACCATCAAGACTCTCTAAACGCTGGCCGCTTACATTGAGCATCATTAACTGGGTCAGTCCTGTCAAGCCACTCAGATTAGTGATTTTGAAACTCAATTCCGTCTTTTTGACAAAATCTATCTCGATGAGGTCAAAAATGGATTCTAATTGCTTGTTGGATGGAATGTCTTTGCTCTGCTCATTGCCCACGATTTTGTTAAAAGCGATTTGCCATTGTGGTTCCAGACCTTCCCACCAAGCTACACGATCACTTGTGTCAACCGGGCTAGGTGGAATTTTTCTAGGGTAATTCTCTTCGTAATCTTCTTCTTCCTGCGCATCGCTTGCTTCCTGAGTATCCTCAGGCTCGTAGATTGGTTCAGGCTCTTCCTCTTGCTGCTGTCCATAAGCAACAGAAGGGTGCTCGTCATCTATCTCAATTTCCTGATGTTTAGCTTTGTCTTCGGTTGCAGCAGGCTCCATCTCTTCTTCAACAGCAGCAGTTTCTACTTCTGTATCTGAATCCGTTTCATCACTTGCGTCCAGTTCCTGTTCGGCGGCACCTTCCGAGCCAGTGTCCGAAGAGTAGAAGGTGTCTTCATCTGGTGCGCCATCTTCCCAATTCTGGTCAGCATTTGCTGAGTCGGAATCTGCATCAGTAGTATGTTCACTATAGTCAGCTGTTTCTCCATCTTCATAAGAGGATGCGGAGGCATCTAGCGCACTACCATCCTCTGTAGTAGGCGCACCACTTGGTGCATATTGGTCATATTTTGCTTGCAGTGCTTCTTCTAAGCGTTCTTTTAAAGCTGTGATCTCAGTTTGAATGGCTTCATCATCATGGGATTCCAAGGCAACAGCTAAGCGATCCTGTTCTTCAAGCGTACGTTGTAGCTGGTTGTTAGCGGCTCTCAGATCGTTGATCTGCAAACGCATGCGATTGTCGGCGAAGCGGTTAAAACTACTGCCTCCGTAGCGACTATCATAGTTCTTTCGGAAAGGATCCCAGATATGGATATTGTGGGCTACTTCTCCTTGCTTGTTTCTACCGAGGGTGAACATCACTTTTAGTCCAACCTCAATTCTAAGGCTAGGATTGGCGAAATAGCTCTTATAGAAGAAGACCGTTTCTTTACCCGGTCCGATTTTTATGTTTCCTAATTCTCTTTCCGCATTATAGTTGACCACTACACCATAGTACATGTCTTCTGGTGGAATCAAGAATTGCTTGTAGTATCTCAGTTCATCACGGAGGCGATACAACTCATCCTCGGCTTCGTAATCCAGTCCGCCGCGACCGTGTTCTTGATGAGATTGATAGCCGCTCGGCTCTCCATAAGGATCTCTATGATGCCCTGGTGAAGCGTAACCATCCTCATATTGCCCAGCCGAGGTAGCTAATGCGCTGCCGGAAGCTTGAGCTTGAAAGGGTTCCCACTGCTTGATATTGTAAGCAACAGTACCCTGTTTATTTTCCCCCAACTCGAAGATGACCTTTTGCCCGACTCTAATGAAAGCATTAGGGTCACTGAAATAGCTTTTGTAGAAAAAGATGGTCTCTTTAGTAGGTCCGATTTTTATATTACCTAATTCTCTTTCCGGGTTGTAATTCACAACTACCCCTATACTCATACCATCCGGGGTCTGTAAGAACTGACTGCTATAACGATTTAGTTGTTCTAGTCTTTGAATCTCTTTCTCCTTTTCCATATAACGCAACTGTGCACTTTGCAACAATTGACGCATATCTTCCAACCTTCCGCTCATGCTCTTGTCACCATTGTCCGTTACTTCATCTCCAGCAACAGGATCGGGAACATTTACCGGACTGGCTAAATTGATATTGCGGGCGCAAGGGCCTCTTTCGTTTTCCCCGATGATGAATTCGATCTCTTGACCTTCAGTAACTTGATTTAAATCGCCCTCATTTAGACTGAAATAAATACTGGTTTTTCTTGTTTCTTCATAATTGATGAATCCCCATCCGCCGCCATGCGGTAAAGGAGTGAATTTACTGATGACTCCTCTATATGTTTTCTTCGGTTTGGGTTTGATCATATCCATGAACAACTCCAACAACTCTTCTACATCCGTATTCAAAGGCTCATTGATGTCCAGATCGATCAACATTAAACGCTGTCCACCTCTGGTAGAAGGAATGACTTCACCCATGAAAAGGCGTTGAGGGTGGTGATCTCTATCTAGCCAATGGAATCGACTTTCTCTATAGTTGTCATTACTGATCACCCCGCCATTCTCCGCATTAGCTAAAGAAAGTAAGTAATCATCTGCTCTTTTACCACCCGTCACTTGGTGGAAAAAATTAGCATGCTCCAATAATTCTTGGTAATACCCTTGCTCGTGCTCGTCTAATTTATAGGCTGTATTAGCATCGAAAATGCAATAAAAGCGTTGCCTTCGTTTTAATAATGTGATCAACAATTGTAATAATGGGCGGAGGCTACAGTGCGCTCTGTCTTCCCAATAACATACGTTGGTCGCATCAATGAAATAGGTCATTTTAGTAGGACGATAGGAAGGTCTACTAGATCTTTGATGATAAGCCATTTGCTTAATAATTAATAAAAAGTTTGATTATTTGAATGCTATTAATACTTAAATTGAAAATAGATACCATCCGACTGTGTGGGGGAATAGAATATATCAAGAAGAATTTTTTTGCCGCTTATTGCCTTCTTAATAATTCGACTCAATCGATTTTAGTACAAGTTTATTGGTAAATTGGATAGTTGAGATTGAAAGGAAGCACTTTGG
>JAHDGT010000595.1 GCA_020631675.1 Bacteroidota bacterium | reverse complement strand
CGTTCAAATTCAGCTCCTGCCTGCTGCTGTTTGGCAGGGCTAAAAATGGCTACCTCTGGGCCGCCTTTTTAGCCCGCCAAACAGGGCGCATTCAGTGGCTTCATTACCACTCCTATCCCTTGCGCAAGGCAAGATCCATATAAAAAAATGCCGATCCCCAAGCATGAAAGGGAACGGCATTCATCATCTAAGGTGCTTACACTGCTTGTTTTTGTGGTCTTCACTCATATTTAATTGTTCCTTGAAATCTGCCGAAACAAATCTTTAGAAACAGAGTGGTGCACAATGCGGACAACCTTAGCATTTAGCTGTATAACTATAATTCTAACTCTAAGACCCGATATTATGGGCGAACGATGCCTTTGATCGGGTTGATGTTCATCAAAAAGCTATCCTGCTGGATGCTCTTGATGCCTTTTAATAAAGAAGAATCTGTATCGGCAACGAAAATGCCGGCTTGTTCTTCCAGTTTGGTGCCTACGGTCTCCACAATATTCGTATTGTGGATGTTACTACCATTTGCTTTGGCGGATTGAGCGCTGGGTAGCTCCAGACCTTCAGGTGAAGTGAACCAGAACACAGCGACCAACATGGCGATTGCCAATGACCAAGGTGCAGCGTAACGCGGCTGTAAAAGCTGCTTCAAGGCAGTAGTGAAGTCTTTGAAAATACCACCACCACTGTTAGCTGCTTGACTTTGACTGCCTGAACTGAAGCCCAAAGCAGTAGAATTAGCAGATTCCATCTGTACTCGCTCCTGCAGTTTAAGGCGTAAGCGGTTTTGAATGGCCGGATCAGGAGTAAGGTCCAATTCACTTGCTCTAAATGCTTCACTGGTCATGTAAAGCATTTTGCGGTAAGCCTTGACCTCTTCAATAGAGCCGAGCCAATTCACCAATTCATTCAGCTCTTGATCTGACAATTGTTCTATTTCTTTGGTCATCAACAATTGCTCCAATTCAAAAGGATGAAAGTTAGCTTGATTATCCATGTATAGTGACTTTGTCTTTAATTAAATGTTGTTTGCAGGTGTAAATCAATACTCAACAGGTCGGTAGGCTTTGAGTTGCTCTGCCAACTTTTTAGTGGTATAAAATAAACGCGATTTAACAGTGCCTTCGGACACCTGCATGATCTCGCTGATCTCTTTTATGGACAAGTGTTCTTGGTAGCGCAGCAAAAAAGTGTCTTTTTTCGCGGCATCCAGCTTATCCACCTCTTTATAGAGCAGCTCTTTGAAACGCTTTGAATCCATATGCGATGCGATACGGGGCATGACGACATCATCAGCGGTCACATTCATATCGGCAACGTATTGGCTGCCTTTTACCCGTACTTGCAAGCGGCGGTATTCATTCTTGCACATATTACTGGCTACTGCGAATAGCCATGTGCTGAACTTGCGTTTGCTATCGTATAGATGCGGTTTCTCTACGACCTTCAAAAAGAGGTCTTGGAGAAAATCTTGTGCTTTTTCTTCGTTTCTACCCAACATACGGTAGAAGTAATGCAGTAGGGAGCGGCTGTAACGCTGGTACAGCTCGTCGAAAGCGCTTTGGTCGCCTTTCTTTATGAGATCCATTAAAACCTCATCTCCTAAAACCTTATAATCTCTTCTCACGCTACGAAATCTGGATGAGAGCATGGCTTGTCATTTTATTTACCTTAAAGGTCAAGGTGATTAAAATCATTTCAAACCTACTCAGAGGGTGAAGATTATATTATCTACTAGGAATCGCATTGAAAAAATGCTATTTCCGTAGCAGCAACACACCTTATTACCCTTCAATAACGAAGGGGTTCATAAAAAGGTGGATTTTTTCACGAAATTTTTTCCACTTAGCCTGTGCGAGGGATAGGAACGGAAATGAGCTGGCTGGATAGGCCGCAATATTGTTTTTCTTTATGGAACTAAAATCATCGACGAAGACTATCATTTTTCGAGAACACTAATAGTAAATTATTAAATTCGCGAGCATGAGTACAGTAGCTAGAGAAACGGTTTTGAGC
>JAHDGT010000594.1 GCA_020631675.1 Bacteroidota bacterium | reverse complement strand
ACCCCGCTTCTTTAGCCCGAAAGACACCGTACTCATGCCTTTAACGATCACCAATACCACAGGCAAGTCAGTAAGCGGTAAAGTAAGGGTGAAAACAGAGGGGCCGATCAGAATCATTGATGAACCCAATAGAAGCAGCACTCTGGCCGCTAATGCGGAGGAACGATTGTTTTTCCAAGTAGTGGCGGATAATGATGTTGGAGAAGCCAGTATCAATGTGGAAGTAGATGGCTTAGGAGAAACCTTCACCCAATTAACGGATATTGGGGTTCGCCCGGCCAGTACTTTACAGAAGGCGAGTGGCTCAGGGAATATACAAGGCGGCAAGAATGCCGTAGTGGATTTGAGTAATAACTTCATCCCCAATACTACACAAGGGAAGTTGGTGGTGAGCCGATCCCCTATGGTGGAATTCGGAGTGGACTTGGATAAGCTGTTGCGTTACCCGCATGGCTGTGTTGAGCAGACCATTTCCAAAGCATTCCCGCAATTGTATCACTATGAGTTGAGCCAAAATTTGCTCCGTAATAAGGAGAAAAAAGCAGGAAGCTCGGCGGTGAACCCGAACTATAATGTACAGCAAGCGATCAAACGCTTAGAAATGATGCAGATCAGTAGTGGAGGTTTGTCTTATTGGCCGGGTGGTGACAGAGAAAATTGGTGGGGTAGTGTGTTCGCAGGGCACTTCTTGGTAGAGGCGAAGAAAGCGGGCTTTGAGGTGAACGAAAATAGCTTGCGCGATCTGTTGCGCTATTTACGCAAACGCTTACGTCAAAAAGAGACCTTTGAGTATGCTTATACGAATGCAGACGGTAAAAAAGACAAGCGTACCATAGCCAGAAAAGAGATTCCTTATACCCTTTATGTCTTGGCGATAGCGGGTATACCTGATGTATCTATCATGAACCACTATAAAGCCAATCAAGATCAGTTGTCTTTGGATGGCCGCTATCTGTTAGCAGGTGCATACGCCATTGCTGGTGATCGTGGCAGATTCAATGAGATACTACCTGCTAAATTTGAAGGGGAGAAGAGTGAGGTGCAATTAGGCGGAAGTTTTTATTCGCCCATTCGGGATAAGGCAATTGCTTTGAATGCTTTACTAGAAAGCGATCCATCACATCCGCAAATAGGCATGTTGAGCCGTTTCTTGGTAGAGGATTTCAAGGGAAAACGCTATAAGAACACCCAAGAGCAGGTTTTTACCTTCTTGGCATTGGGTAAGCTGTCGCAACTGAACAATGAAAGCAATTTAACGGCAACAGTTAAAGTAGGTGATAAAGTAGTAGGAGAGGTGAAAGACGCTAAAGATCTTAAAATCTCCTATTTGGACATTGGCTCGGAAAAGGTATCGATCAGCACAGAAGGGGAGGGGCAGCTCTACTATTTCTGGGATGTGGAGGGCTTGACCGCCGATGGCAGCTTTGTTGAAGAAGACAGTTACTTGAAAGTGCGGAAGCAGTTCTATGATCGTGCAGGCAGAGAGATCAAGTCGAATGTGTTTGAGCAGAATGATGTGGTGATCGTGAAGGTTGGTCTACAGTCTACCGGATCAGCTGATGTGCCGAATGTTGTAGTGACCGATATTCTACCTGCTGGTTTCGAGATTGAAAACCCAAGAATCTCTGAAGTACCGGACATGGATTGGGCGAAAGATGCTTCATCCGTTGAGTATAGAGATATTCGGGATGATCGGATCCACTTGTTCACCAGTGCTACCGAAAAATGGAAGTATTTCTATTATGCGGTAAGGGCGGTATCTCCGGGTAAGTTCCAAATGGGTCCTGTGGCTGCTGATGCAATGTACAATGGGCAGTATCACTCTTATCATGGTGGGGGAACGGTTACGGTGAAGAGAAAGTAAAATCTTAAGAATCACTTCAAATTCATAAACGCTAAAAGTCGCATCTTTGCAAAGTTTTAAACCAGCTCTCTGCGTGGCGATGTATTTCCAAGTCGTCGCGCAAGGGATAGGAGTGGTACTAAATGGGATAGATGGGGAGTGAGTGCCTGC